>NZ_DAOMPX010000010.1:0-80421 GCF_035445025.1 Citricoccus sp.
CCCGAGGCGCCGTCGTCGGAGTACGGATCGGTGCGCTCGCTGTGGCTGGTGCCGGCCCTGGAGGGCGAGCCGCGGGAGTGGCGTACGCACTTCGTGGACCTGCAGCGTGACCAGACCGTGGCCGACGTGCTGCGCGCCACCGGGGCCGGGATGCGCTCGGTGGAGCACGTCAAGCGCTACACCTCCATCTCCACGGCGAACGACCAGGGCAAGACCTCCGGGGTCAACGCGATCGGCGTGATCGCCGCCGCCCTGAACGAGTCGGACCTGGGCGAGGTCGGCAACACCACCTTCCGGGCGCCGTTCACACCGGTGGCCTTCGCCGCCGTCGCCGGACGCCGCCGCGGTGAGCTGTTCGATCCCGCCCGCCTGACCTCGATCCACCCGTGGCACGTGGCGAACGGGGCCCTGTTCGAGGACGTGGGCCAGTGGAAGCGGCCCTGGTACTTCCCGAAGGACGGGGAGGACATGGACGCGGCCGTGCTGCGCGAGTGCGCCGCCGTGCGCGAGTCCGTCGGCTTCATGGACGGGACCACGCTGGGCAAGATCGAGATCCGTGGCGAGGACGCCGGTGAATTCCTCAACCGCATCTACACCAACGGCTTCAAGAAGCTGAAGGTCGGCATGGGCCGCTACGGGCTGATGTGCACCGCGGACGGCATGCTCTTCGACGACGGCGTGACCATGCGCCTGGCCGAGGACCGGTTCTTCATGACCACCACGACCGGTGGCGCCGCCAAGGTGCTGGACTGGCTCGAGGAATGGCACCAGACCGAGTGGCCGGAACTGGACGTGGTGTTCACCTCGGTGACCGAGCAGTGGAGCACGATCGCCGTCGTGGGGCCGAAGTCCCGCGCCGTGGTCGCGAAGCTGGCCCCGGAGCTGGACGTCTCCAACGAGGCGTTCCCGTTCATGGCGTTCCGCGAGACCACCCTGGCCAACGGGACCCCGGCGCGGATCTGCCGGATCTCGTTCTCCGGTGAGCTCGCCTTCGAGATCAACGTCGAGGCGTTCTACGGGTTGTCCACGTGGGAGGCCGTGGCGGAGGCCGGTGCGGAGTTCGACATCACCCCGTACGGCACCGAGACCATGCACGTCCTGCGCGCCGAGAAGGGACTCATCATCATCGGCCAGGACACCGACGGCACGGTGACCCCGCAGGACGCCGGCATGGAGTGGGCCGTCTCGAAGCTCAAGGACTTCGTGGGCAAGCGCTCCTACTCCCGGCCCTACGCGGCCCGGGAGGACCGCCGGCACCTGGTGGGCGTGCTGCCCGTGGACCGCACCACGCGGCTCGCGGAAGGCGCCCAGCTGGTGGCCGCGGACACCCCCATCACCCCCGACGCCGGCCCGGTCCCGATGATCGGGCACGTCACCTCCTCCTACAACTCGGCGGCCCTGGGCCGGCCGTTCGGCCTGGCCCTCGTGGACAACGGCCGCAACCGGTTCGGCGAGATCGTGAAGTCCCCGCTCGGGGACGGATCCGTGGATGTCGAGATCACCTCACCCGTCCTGTTTGACCCTGAAGGGAGCCGTCGCGATGGCTGAGAACACCATGACGATCGACCAGTCCCAGGCATCCGGCCAGGTGGCCGCAGGCCTCCGCCGGACCCCGGCCGCACACCTGGCCGCCGAGATGGCCCAGGTGGGTGAACGCTCCCAGGGCGCAGTGTCCGTGCGCGAGCTGGCCTTCCCGGTGCAGCTGGGGCTGCGCGCCCGGCCGAACTCCGCCTCGGCCACCGCGTTGGAGGGCGTGCTCGGGGTGTCCCTGCCCACCGGACACGGACAGGTCACCGGAGACCCGGACGGCCTGCACGTGGTGTGGCTGTCCCCGGACGAGTTCCTCGCCGTGGACGTCTCCCGGGAGCAGGTGCCCGGCGAGGGGCGCGAGCTGGAGGACGCGCTGGAGGGCCTGCCCGGTCAGGCGGTGGACATCTCGGCCAACCGCAGCGTCCTGGACCTGCGTGGTCCGAGGGTGCGCGAGGTCCTGGAGAAGGGGTGCCACGCCGACCTGCACCCCCGGTCGTTCGGGGTGGGCACCGCCATCGCCACCCAGCTCGGGCCGGTGCCGGTGGTCCTGCACCGCTACGCGGACAGTGGATACCGGGTCTACCCCCGTGCCTCCTTCGCCGACTACCTCGTACGCTGGGTGCTGGATGCCGCCGAGGAGTTCTGCCATGAGGAGGTTCTGTGACCCTGAGCGTGCTTGACCTGTTCTCCATCGGGCTGGGGCCGTCGTCGTCCCACACCGTGGGACCCATGCGTGCCGCCCGCATCTTCGTGGGCGGCCTGGCGGAGAGCGGGACGCTGGAGTCCGTGGCCCGTGTCCAGGGAGAGCTGTTCGGCTCCCTGGCGGCCACGGGCATCGGGCACGGTTCGGATGCCGCAGTCGTGCTGGGGCTGGCCGGCCGGGACCCCGAGACGATCGAGGCGGACGAGGCTCCGCGCGTCGTCCTCGAGGCCATCGAGACCGGCCGGCTGGCCCTCAACGGCACCCACGAGGTCGACTTCGACAAGGACCGGGACGTGGTGCTGCACCGCGGCCAGTCCCTGCCCGGCCACCCCAACGGCATGCGCGTCTCCGCGTATGACGCCGCCGGCGGCCTGGTCGCCTCGCAGGAGTACTACTCCGTGGGCGGCGGCTTCGTGGTGACGGCCGAGGACCTGGGCACGCCGGAACCGGAGGACCAGGACAACCCGGAGCCGTACCCGTTCGCCGACGCGGCCGAGCTGCTGCAGCGATGCCGGGAGTCCGGCAAGTCCATCGCCGAGGTGATGCTCGCGAACGAACTGACCCGGCACAGTGAGGACGAGGTCCGTTCGTCCCTGCTCCACGTGTGGGCGGTCATGAGGGAGTGCGTGGAGAACGGGTGCGGCCGCACCGAGGAGACCCTGCCCGGTGGGCTGCAGGCCCGGCGCCGGGCGCCCGGGTTGCTCCGCCGGCTCCAGGAGCAGGAGGCGGCGGGGGATGACAAGGACACCCTCTGGGCCATGGAGTGGGTCAACCTGTTCGCACTGGCCGTCAACGAGGAGAACGCCTCGGGCGGCCGGGTGGTCACCGCCCCGACCAACGGGGCGGCGGGCATCATCCCCGCCGTGCTGCACTACTTCGACCGGTTCCGGGAGTGCGACGACGACGCCGTCGTGGACTTCCTGCTCACCGCCGGGGCGATCGGGACGCTGTTCAAGCGCAACGCCTCGATCTCCGGCGCGGAGGTCGGCTGCCAGGGCGAGGTCGGCTCGGCCTGCTCGATGGCGGCGGCCGGCCTGTGCGCGGTGCTCGGCGGCACGCCCGAGCAGGTCGAGAACGCGGCGGAGATCGGCCTGGAGCACAACCTGGGCCTGACCTGCGACCCGATCGCCGGACTGGTCCAGATCCCCTGCATCGAGCGCAACGCGATCGCCTCGGTCAAGGCCATCAACGCGGCCCGGCTGGCCCTGGTGGGGGACGGTTCGCACCGGGTCACCCTGGACGAGGCGATCAACACCATGCGGGAGACCGGACGGGACATGATGTCCAAGTACAAGGAGACCTCCCGCGGCGGCCTGGCCGTGAACGTGGCCGTCAACATCCCGGAGTGCTGAGGTGGGCTGACCGTCCTCCCGCTCCCGGCGTCCCGCGCCCCCGGCGTCCCGGCGTCGCCCCCGGTGGATCCCTGCGGGATCCCTGCACCAGGGGCGGCCCCGGGACCACCGGGGGCGCCCGGCGTTGAACGGGTCTCGCGGATCGTTGACAAAAGTGTTGCCCAGATCACACCTCAATACCTATGCTGAGAGGTATTGGCGGCCGGGTGATCGTTGCCGACGGCCGGACGACGCGAGGAGACAGTCATGACCGAGAAGAAGACCCTGCAGGACGTGCTGGACGCGGCCGGGAACCCCGTGGACCACATGCGCAACGTGAAGACCGGCGCGTACATATACCCGGTGGTGGCCCCGGAGTTCACCAACTGGCGCGACGAGGTGGGCGCCTGGCGCGACTCCGCCGTCATGTTCGACCAGACCCACCACATGGACAACCTGATCATCCGGGGCAGGGACGCCCACCGGCTGCTGTCCACAGTGGCCATCAACTCGCTGGAGAACTTCCCGGTCGACCGGGCCAAGCAGATCGTCCCGGTCACCCCGGCCGGCCACGTCATCGGCGACGGCATCCTGTTCCATGACGAGCAGGACCAGTACACCTACGTGGGCCGCGCCCCGGTCACGGACTGGATCACCTTCCACGCCGAGACCGGTGGCTACGACGTCGAGCTCACCGTGGACCGGCGCTCGCCGTCCCGACCGATGGGCAAGGCCGTCACCCGCGAGTTCTGGCGCCTGCAGATCCAGGGCCCCCGCGCGTGGGACGTGATCGAGAAGGTCAACGGCGGACCCGTCGAGCAGCTGAAGTTCTTCCACATGAGCTCCATGAACGTGGGTGGCACGCAGGTGCGCACGCTGCGTCACGGCATGGCCGGCGCCCCGGGGCTGGAGCTGTGGGGCCCGTACGAGGACTACGACCGTGTCCGCGAGGTGTTCATGGAGGCCGGTGAGGAGTTCGGCCTCACCGCCGTGGGCGCCCGGGCGTACTCCTCCAACACCCTGGAGTCCGGCTGGATCCCGTCCCCGCTGCCGGCCATCTACTCCGGGGACGGCATGCTCGCCGAGTACCGGCGGTGGCTCGGTGCGGACTCCTACGAGGCGATGAACACGATCGCCGGCTCCTTCGTCTCCGAGGACATCGAGGACTACTACACCACCCCGTTCGAGCTGGGCTACGGCAACTTCATCAAGTACGACCACGACTTCATCGGCCGCGAGGCCCTGGAGCAGATGGACCAGTCCGCCCAGCGCCACAAGGTCACCCTGGCCTGGGACGACGAGGACATGGCGCGCATCCACGCCTCGATGTACGGCAAGGGCGAGCTGCCCTACAAGTTCTTCGACCTGCCCAACGCCAACTACGGCTCGTCCAACTTCGACGCCGTGGTGGACGAGTCCGGCAGGGTGGTGGGGCTGTCCATGTTCACCGGGTACTCGTTCAACGAGCGCACCGCGCTCTCCCTCGCGGTGGTGGACCCGGACGTGCAGGTCGGGGACCGGCTGAAGGTCGTGTGGGGTGAGCCCGACGGCGGTTCCGGCAAGACCACCGTGGAACGCCACCGGCAGATCGAGGTCAACGTGACCGTCTCCCCGGTGCCCTACTCCTCCGAGGTCCGCGAGAACTACGAGGGGTCCTGGCGCAAGGTGGGGGCCGTCTGACCGGCGCCCGTCCCTGAGGCAGCGCCACGGCGGCCCCGCGAGCCCTCCGGTCACGGGGCCGCCGTGCGCCTGCCGCGCCCCGCACGCGAGGGTCCCGGAGCCGCGCCCCGGGCCCGCCTCACCCGCAGGCGGCGCAGTACGCCAGGCGCGCGAGCTCGCGGGAGATGTTGCGGGCCGTCGTGGTGACCGGGGGGATCAGCTGGTGGGAGGTGAAGCGGTCCTTCTGCACGGTGATGCCGACGGCCGCGACGACCTTGCCGTGGGAGTCGACGATCGGTGCCGCGACGGCCATGACGCCGGTGGCGATCTGGTCGTAGGCGACGGCGACGCCGCGCTGCCGGATCTCGGCCAGCAGCTGGCGCAATTCGTGCTGGTCCGTGACCGTGAAGGGTGAGTACGACTCCAGGGGCCGGTCGAGGGCGAGGTCCTGCTCGTAGGGGTCGGCGGCCGCCATCAGGACCCGCCCGGTCGCGGTGGCGTGGCGCGGCCACCGGCCCCCAAAGCGGCTGTCCACGTCCGCCCCGCCGGGTGCCTTGAGCGACTCGAGGTAGAGGACGTCGTGCCCGACGGACACGGACAGGTGGACGTTGGCACGGGTCGCGTGGTGCAGGCCATGGAGGTAGGGATACGCGGCCGACTTGAGCGCCAGGCGGTGCTGCGCGAGGGAGCCGAGCTCCAGGATCTTCAGGCCCACCGTGTACTGCCCGCTGGCCTGCCGTTCCAGCGCACCCCAGTCGGTGAGTTCCCCGACCAGCCGGTGGGCCGTCGGCAGCGTGAGTCCCGCCAGCCGGGCGATCTCGCTGAGGGTGAGGCTGTCGTTGCGGTCGGAGAAGGCGTCCAGGATCGCCAGGACGCGGCCGGCCGCTGTCATCTTTTCGGATACCGCAGAGGTCATGATCTCACCGTGTCCACCATCGCATCATCGTATTCAACGAATAACTATCTTGATAGGTATTTCTGTCGCGCGGGCCGTCGTCGTCCCGAGGACCCCCGTGGGCCCGCGCGGCTGCCGATGAGGACCGGCAGCAGGGCCCTCATCGATCCTCCGCGGGCCAGGCCGCGCACCGTCCCCCAGGCGAAGGCGGCGTTCTCGACCACCCGCAGGGCCAGCAGGGGAAGGTCGGCCGGATGGCGCAGGCGCAGGGCCAGGTCCACGGCGACGCCACGCACCAGGAGGCGCCGCGCCCGTCGCGAGGACGGTGCTGCCAGGACCAGGGGCCAGAACCAGTAGCGGGCCACCAGGGCCGAGCTCTGCTCCAGGTTGGCCCGGAGCCCGGCGGCGGCCAGGCGCAGCACGGACCGCGGCGGCAGGCCCAATGGGGCCAGGCGGCCGCGCAACCGGAGCGCGGTCACGGCGAACACGCCCGGGGGGATGGCGGTGGACCATCCCGCGGGGGCGACGAGGCAGGCGGCGACCACCAGTCCGCCCACCGTGTACCGGGCCGGGGCCAGGAGGGGGCCGTGCCGCCGGGCGAGGGGACCGGAGCTCTCGCCGTAGCCCGCATGCTGGCGGCACCAGGCGCGCAGGCCGGGCCGGCTCGCGTGCCGCACCACGACCTCCGGGACGTAGCGGACCCACCAGCCCCGGTCCACCAGCCGCCAGGCCAGGTCGACGTCCTCGCCGACGCGCAGGGTCTCGTCGAATCCGCCCCGGAGGACCTCCGTCCGGGCCACCCAGCAGGCGGTGGGGACGTAGGAGACCCGGCGGCCCGGTCCGACGAGGCCGGGCACCGTCCCGAGGTCCAGGGCACCCCACCTCTGGTCGTAGCGCACCACGGGATGGGCTGCCGGCGTGGAGTGCGCGCGGACCCGGGGTGCGACGGCGGCCACCAGCGGGTCCGCCAGCTCGGCGAGCAACCGGCGCAGATCCGCCGGCCCGAGGGTCACGTCGGAGTCCACCAACGCCACGTAGGGGGTGGACACCGTCGCGATCCCGGCCGTGCGGGCGCCGGCCGGCCCCCGGTTGGCCGGCAGCCTCAGCAGGCGGGCCCCGTGGGCCCGGACGACCCGGTCGATCGACCGCGGGTCCGCGGAGGCGTCGTCGACCACCAGCACGGGGGGACCCGGGGCGGCCCGGTCGTCACGGGCGCGGGGGGCCAAGGCGCGGAGCAGGCGGTCCAGTCCGGCCGGGCGGTCCCTCACGGGGACCACGACCGTGAGGTCCTCCAGGGCCGGTGCCGCGGGGAGCCGATCCGGCCAGGGCACGGCCATGTCCAGTTCCATCAGCCGGCGCACGACCCCGGTGCCGACGTCCCCGCCCACGCGCACCGAGTCACCCTCCAGCAGCGCACGCACCGACGAGCTCATCCTGGCCACGGCGGGCCGGAGGGACGATTCCAGGACGCCGTGACGATGGTGCCGCGCGGTCAGGCGCACGCGGAACCCCTCCGGCAGGGGGGTCTCGGGGGGCGCGGACACGGTCATCGCACGAGACGCCCGCCCTGGCCCACCCGGCCCTGCACCAGCCGCTCCTGCACCGTCGAGCACAACCGGTCGAACAGATCGTCACCGGCCGCCGCCGTCGCCGTGGTCGGGTCCCCGAGCACCCCGTTGGGGGAGACGGCGGCGACACCATGCTCCCGCAGCCGGGGCATGAGGTCCCCGACCGGATCGGTCCGGCCGCGTTCACGCGCCCGGTGGTGCACCTGGCCCGGGCGCAACCGCAGCATCAGCGAGGTCTCGGTGTGCCCAGCATGGGCGTCCGCTCCGGCCAGCTCCATGCCGGTCCACGCCGCGTCCCGGCCCTCTGACGCCAACAGTCCGCACGCCTCGATGAGGGAGGGGACGTTGCCGCCGTGTCCCGTGACGAACCGGACGCCCCGCGTCCAGCGGGTGGCGGACCGCACCAGTTCCACGAGGTACCCGACGAGCTGGGCCCGCCCGATGGACACGGTGCCGGCGAAGCCCTCATGCTCGCCGCTGCATCCGAACGGGATGAGCGGCCCCAGGACCCAGTCCGGTCCGAGCCGCGGGGCGACGCGCCGGCAGACCTCCCCCGCGATCACGTTGTCCGTGCCGAGGGGCAGGTGCGGGCCGTGCTGCTCCACCGATCCCAGCGGCACCAGCAGCATCGGCGACCCTCCCGACTCCGCGGACGTGCGCGCCTCGAGGCCGACGGCCCCGGTGGGCGTCGCGGTCGACGGCATCGCCCGTGCGGAGGGGGTGGTCACAGCGAGAGGGCGAAGTCGTCCGGCACCACGAGGTGCTCCGGGCCCAGGTCGTGGATGGACCCGACGCCCATGCCGGTCAGGGAGGCCTCGATGCCCGAGCGCATCAGGTCCAGGACGTTCTCCACGCCGGAGGAGCCGTTGGCGGCCAGGCCCCAGAGGTAGGCGCGGCCGATCATGACGGCGCGGGCACCGAGGGCCACGGCCTTCACCACGTCGGAACCGCGGCGCACCCCACCGTCGAGCAGGACCTCCACCTCGTCGCCGACGGCCTCGGCGATGGCCGGCAGCATGCGGATGGCGGCCGGCGTGCTGTCCAGGTTGTTGCCGCCGTGGTTGGACACGGAGATCGCGGTGGCGCCGGCGTCGACCGCCCGCCGGGCCTCCTCGACCTGCATGACGCCCTTGACCATGGTCGGACCACCCCACTCGCGGATGATCCACTCGATGTCCTGCCACGTGGGAGGCTGCGTCTGCAGCCATTCACCGTAGGCGCCGAAGAACGTCGGGCCGAGCTGGCCCGGATCGACCAGGTTGGGCACGGTGAGGTCCGGGATCCCGCCGTTGGCGAGGAAGGACGCCAGCCACCGGGGCCTGGTCACCACCGAGGGCGCCAGCCGCAGGGCGGAGCGCAGGTCGATCCGCTCGGGGATCTCCGGGCTGCCCCAGTCGCGCCCCACGGAGAAGGACCAGTCCGTGGTGAGGATCAGGCCCTTGGCCCCGGCCTGCCGGGCCCGCTCGATGCGCCGGACCATGTCCTCGCGCGAACCGGTCCAGTACACCTGGAAGAACAGGTCCGGATTGGTGGCGATCACCTGCTCGATCGGCTTGCTCGCGAACGAGCTCAACCCCATCGCCGTGCCGCGGTTCCGGGCGGCCTGCGCCACCGCGACCTCACCGTCGGGGTGCACGGCCTGCACCCCGGTGGGGGAGATCATCACCGGCATCGAGAGGTCGACGCCCATGACGGAGGTGGCCAGGTCATGCCCCCTCGTCTGGCCGACCGTCACCGGTCGCAGGCCGAGGCGGGAGAAGGCGGCGACGTTCTCCGTGACCGTCACACCGGCCTCGGACCCCGCGAGCAGCGCCGAGTAGACCGGCGAGGGCAGCTGCTTGCGTGCCCGCCGCTGCGCCTCGCTCACCGTCTCGAACCAGGGGTTCTTGGTCCAGGGGGTCGAAAGCCGTGTTGCCATGGTTCTCCTGCTTGCGGGTCTGGTGCGCGTTCAGCGCAGGGTGGGGGCCGGCTGGAACCCGGCGAGGGGGCTCTCGGCACAGGCCGAGACCGGCGGGGCATCGGGCCGTCGGCGCTGCAGCTGTACCAGGACCGGTTCGTTGCGCGTGGCGAACGGCCGGGAGTGGTCCTGGCTCGCCGGGGGGACGGATCGCTGTCCCAGCAGGGCGGTCTCGCTGTGGCCCAGGACGCACTCCGGATCGGGGCCGTCCATGGGCAGGCCGGTGAAGAACTTGGCCGCCATGCACCCGCCGCGGCACGAGTCGAAGAAGGGGCACGACGAACAGGCCCCGGCGGACTGGGGGTTCCGCAACTCCCGGAACAGTCCGGAGTCGCGCCAGACACCGGCGAACCCGCCCTCACCGAGCACGTTGCCGGCAAGGAACTCGTCGTGGATGGCGAAGGGGCAGGCGTAGACGTCACCGATGGGGTCGATGAGGCACACCACCCGGCCGGCGCCGCAGAGGTTCAGCCCGGGCAGCGGGCCACCGAGTGGGGCCAGGTGGAAGAAGGAGTCCCCGGTGAGCACGTCCTCACCGTGGGCCACCAGCCACCGGTAGAGCTCCTGCTGCTGCTCGGGCAGCACGTGCAGCTCGTCCCAGACGTCCGCCCCGCGTCCGGAGGGGCGCAGCCGGGTGAGCCTCAGGGTGGCACCGTAGCGGTCCGCGATCGCCTTGAACTCGTCCAGCTGGCCCACGTTCTGGCGGGTGACCACCACCGAGACCTTGGCGTCCCGGAACCCTGCCTCGTGCAGGTTGGCCAGCGCGCGCAGCGCCGTGTCGTAGGAGCCCGGGCCACGGATGTAGTCGTTGACCTCCGCGGTGGCGCCGTCCAGGGACACCTGGACGTCCACGTAGTCCGTGGCGGCCAGGCGGCGGGCGTTCTCCGGGGTGATCCGCACGCCGTTGGTGGAGAACTTGACGCCGACCTGGTGGGCGACGGCGTAGTCCACCAGGTGCCAGAAGTCCGGTCTCACGGTGGGTTCGCCTCCACCGATGTTGACGTAGAACACCCCCATCCGCTGCAGTTCGTCGATGACGGCCTCGCACTGCTCGGTGGTCAGCTCCCGGGGGTCGCGGCGTCCGGAGGAGGACAGGCAGTGGGCGCAGGACAGGTTGCAGGCGTAGGTCAGCTCCCAGGTCAGGCAGATCGGGGCGTCCAGTCCCTGCTCGAAGTGGTCGACCAGCCGGTTCTGAGGCCGGCGGTCCAGGGCCGGTGCGGTCATGGGGTGTCTCTTTCCTCGGGCCCGCCCTCGGGCAGGGCGTGGTCGGTCAGCATCCGGATGCGCTGCAGGTGGTGCAGCACCTGCAACAACGGTCCGCGCTCCTCGGCGGGAACCCCGGCCCGGTCCATGCAGTCCCCGACCGTCGTCGTGCCGTCCATCAGGCGGACCACGTGGGCCAGCCGGGGGGACTTCAGGAACATCAGCGTGCGCGTGCGGAAGTCGTACAGCAGGGCCCCGAAGCGCTCGGGGCGGACGGACACGCTGCGTGCCAGGCACGGGCTGGCGGTCACGTCCAGGGCGGGAGCGGCCTGGACCGGGGTGGACATCAGTACACCCCGCACATGCCGTCGATCGAGACCTCCTCGATCAGCTCGCCGAGGGTGTCGGCCGGGGTCTCGTCGGCGGGCTGGACGTCGTCCTGGTGCTGGGGTGCCATCGGGGATGCCATGGGATGTGACCTCTCTGGGATCGTTCGCCGGGCGGCGACGGGACCGGAAGGACGCCGGTGGGGGGCTGTGCGCCCTCTCCGCCCTGGTGCCTATCGCCATAGGGGCTGATCGCCCTGACCTCGATGTTAGGGAGATCACATCCGGAGCCCAAGGGTGGCTTCCGCGTGATGGAAGCCTCCCGGTGGCGTGGTGCTCCGAGACCGGGTGTCCGTACCCCTCAGGGTCGCCATGTGCGTGCCCACCAGCGCCGCCGTGGAGGCCGGCCCGCGGCTGGGCACGTCCGGGAGCACGGAGGTGTCCACGATGCGCAGCCCCTCCACCCCGTGGACGCGGCCCTGCTGGTCGGTGACGCTGCCGGGGCTCTCGGGCGGCCCCATGGGTGCCGTCCCCGCGGTGTGCACGGCCGTGCCCAGGTTCCGGGCCATCCAGGAGTCCAGGGCGGCATCATTCGCAGGCAGCAGATCCTCCAGGCGGCCGGCGTCCAGGAGGTCTCCCAGCGGACCGGACCTCAGGAGCGCATGGGTCGTCCTGAGTCCGGTGCGCAGGCGGGCGCGGTCATGCTCGGTGGAGAGGTGGCGGTGCCGGATCCGCAGCGGTCGGCGTGGGTCCGCGGACTCCAGGGTGAGGTCCCCCCGGCTCTCCGGTCGCTGCAATGCGACGATCACGGCCAGGTCACCCGACTCATCGGGGGCCCCGGCCAGCGCGCCGAAGGAGCGCAGCATGGGCAGGACCTCGACGTCTCCGGGCGTGGCCGTGGACTCACCGGACAGGTGCAGTGCCCACCCGAAGAGCAGGCGGTCGGGATTCGGCACCGGACGGCGCAGCGGGACGGTCACCATCAGGTCCGGATGGTCGCTGAAGGAGGCGCCGACCCCGGGGGAGTCCACGGCCACGGGCACCCCGGCCCGGCGCAGCGCGGTCGCCGGGCCGATCCCGGAGAGCATGAGCAGATGGGGGGTGGCGAGCGGACCGGCAGCCAGGACCACCTCGTCACAGTGGACGCGGACCGGCTGTCCGTCGCGTTCGGCCTCGACCCCCACGGCCCGGTTCCCGTCCAGGAGGATCGTCCGCACGGTGGTGTCACCCCAGGCGGTGATGTGTCCCTCCCGCAGGGCCGGCAACAGGTGGGTCAGTCCCGTGTTCATGCGCACGCCGTCGCGGACGTTGAGCGGCAGCGGTCCATGCCCCTCGGCCACGGCGGGGTCGTTCAGGTCGGTCACCGGTGCGAATCCCAGGTCGTCCGCAGCCTCGGAGAAAGCCTGCGCCACCGGGGAACGGTCGAGGCGGGCCCGGCTGACCGGCACGGGACCGGCCGATCCGTGGACCACCGTTCCCGGGCGGGCACCGCCCCGCCCGGTGTCTCCGAAGTCCGTGTCGTCCTCCAGGGTGCGCAGCACCGGCACCACCCGTTCCGGGGCCCAATCGGGGTTGCCGGCGGCGGACCAGCGGTCCAGGTCCGTGAGGCGGGGCCAGACGAAGTAGGCGCCGTTCACGGCGGTGCATCCGCCGGCACCGGCGCCCCGGCCGATGTCCGCCGGGGTGCCGGGTGCCAGTTCCGCCGGGAACCAGCTGGTGTGCGCGCCGCGTCCGGCCACGGTCGGCAGGGCCGCCGCGTCGAGAACCTCCGGCGGGAAACCGGACGCGTCCCGCGGGACCGGGCCCGCCTCCAGCACCAGCACCCGTGCCCCGGTCAGGGCGGCCGCGCGGGCGGCGAAGGGCGCGCCGGCCCCACCCGCTCCGACCACCACGATGTCGTACTCGTGCCGCTCTGTCGCCGTCATCGGTCCTCCGCCCGCCGTCACCGTCTCACCGTCACCGCCCGCGGTCCGCGCCTGCAGTCACTGCCTGCCGTCGCCACCCCTTCCGCACCCCGAGGCGGGACCGGCCCGGTCCGCGGTCCCCGGGCGGCCAGGGGGAGGCCGGCGGCCCGTGACCGATCCTCGCGGATGGACGCCGGTGGTGCGCGGTGCCTTCCACCGGGGGGAAGGCGGGCACCGGGCGCGCGGGGCCGGGCCTACCGTGGCGGACGTGGATGAGAACGTGGACGAGAACGTGGACAAGAACACCACCGAGGGTGCAACCGAGGGCCGTGCAGGACACCCTGGTGAGGGCACGCCGCCCTCCGGTGGCGGCCCGGCCGGTGCGGGTGCTCACGGGAGCCTGGCCGGTCAGGTCGCGCTGGTCACGGGATGCGGCAAGCCCGACGGGATGGGTCAGGGTATCGCCCGGGAGCTGGCCGCGCGGGGCGCGGCCCTCGTCCTGACGGACCGCGAACCGCGCGGCGTGGCCAACGAACGCCAGCGACGGCGGGGGGAGGCGCCGCCGTCGGGCCTGGTGGAGTTCGCCGGGGACCTGGGCCGGGCCGGGGCCCGAGTCGAGACCGTGCTGGCCGACATCTCCGTCCGTGACGACGTCGATCGGCTGTTCGACACCGTCCGGGAGGTCCACGGCCGGCTCGACATCCTGGTGAACAACGCCGCCGCGCCGCAGGGTGTGGACCGCCAGGACGTGGAGGACGTGCCCGACGAGGCCTTCGACCTCCAGATCGACGTGAACGTCCGCGGCACCTACTGGATGTGCCGGTCCGCCGTACCCCTGATGCGCGCCCAGGGATACGGGCGGATCGTCAACGTCTCCTCGATGGCCGGGCTCACCGCGGCACCGGGTTCCGTGGCGTACTCGGCCTCCAAGGCCGCCGTGATCGGGATGACGCGGGCCCTGTCGATGGACCTGGGGCCCTGGGGGATCACCGTCAATGCCGTCTGCCCCGGGCTGGTGGCCACGAGCCGGGCCGTCCTGGACCCGGTGGCCGACCTCGACCTGGCGCAGGCCATGGCGGCCCGCGGCCGGGCCATCCCGGTGGGACGGGTGGGGATGCCGGCGGACATCGGTGCCCTCGTGGCCTTCCTCGCCTCTCCCGATGCCGGGTACGTCACCGGCCAGGCCATTCCGGTGGACGGGGGCGGGCTGAGCCCATTCCCCCTGCGACGGCCCGAGCCGGTGCTCGGCAGCGCCGTCTGAACACGCACGTCCCTGACAGAAGGAGTCCTGATGGACCTGAACCTCGACGGCAAGGTGGCCCTGGTGACCGGCTGTGGTCCCAACATCGGCAGTGGCATCGCGCTCGCCCTGGCCCGCTACGGTGCGAAGGTGGCGTGCAACGACGTCTCCGCGGAGTCGATGGACGCCTGCATCTCCCGTATCGAGGCCCATGGCGGCGAGGCCATGGCGGCACCCGGTGACGTGACCGACGAGGCGCAGGTGGGCGAGTACGTCGGCGCCGTGCTCCGGCGGTGGGGGAGGATCGACATCCTCGTCAACAATGCCGCCCTGCTGGGCGGGCGCGGCGTGCTCGACGAGGACGCGGAGTCCTACGAGCGTGCGGTGCGGGTCTCCTCGCTGGGGTACTTCCTCAACACCAAGCACGTGGGCCGGGCGATGGCCGAGCGCGGGATCCGGGGGTCGATCGTCTGCGTCTCCTCGTCGAACGGATGGAGCGGGACGGCGGGGGTGATCGCCTATGCCTTCTGCAAGGGCGGGGTGAACAACTTCGTCCGCGCCGCGGCCATGGACCTGGCCCCCTACGGCATCCGGGTCAACGGCTTCACGCCCACCGCGCCGACCCCGGACAATCCGGACCTGCTGGCGGCCGGGGCGCGCGGCGTGCTGGACGGCCCGCCACCCCGGGGGACGGGACTGGGCGGTGCCGAGGGCGGGGAACCGTGGCGGCGCCCGAGCCGGTGGGGCGGTGACCGTCCCGCGCTGGTCCCGATGGGCACCACCGGCACGCCCACGGACATCGGCCACGCCGTGGCCTGGCTGTCCTCGGACTACGCGCGGCTCGTGACGGGCACGGACCTGGTCGTCGACGGCGGAGCCCGGGCCAAGAACTTCGCCTACCACCCGGCAGGGCCGGCGGAGCTCGCCGGGCCGGTCCCCGTGGTTCCCCTCGACCTGCGCGGTTGAGCGCCGCGGTCCGGCTGGGGAGGGGCCCGCAACCGACCGCGACGGGCGGCCGGGCATCCCGGCCGCCCGGCGCACGCCGGCGTCCGCGGTGCGTCCGTGCACCGGTGGCCGGTGATGCGGCCCCGCGGGCGGGCACTCGCGGGGCCGCATGGGCACTCAGGGGGTGAGGTCCACGGCCTGTCCCGGGTGGACCGGGGGCGGCAGCCGGTGGTCCTGTCCGTAGACGGGGGACGAGGTCAGGAACGGGATGGCCGCCGCCCGTTCGGCGTCGAGGGGCTCGTCCGGGAACGCGTCCTCGATGGTCCGGTGCCGGTCGACCACGCCGTCCCGGAACTCGGGGTGGGTCAGGATGAACAGGTCCCCGCGGCGCACTCCGGCCAGGACCCGCCGCCCGGCCTCCTCGGCGCTCATGTACGGCTGCCCGGCAGCGGCCTCCAGGTGACCGGGGTCCGGCCGCTCGTACCCCGAGGGGCCGTAGCCGGCGGGGCGATTGGCGACGGCCGCGGCGATGTTCGAGTGCGTCGGACCGGGACAGTAGGCGCTGACCCCGATGCCCTCCGGTGCCAGCTCGATGTGGAGGGCCTCGGACAGGGCGATCACCGCCGCCTTGGTCATCGAGTAGAGACCGGCGACGATCGGCATCAGCCCGGCCATGGACGAGGTGTTGACGATGTGCGCCCCGGTCCGCCCCGGGCTCTCCCGCCGCAGGAGGGGCAGGAAGGCCTGCAGCCCGTGGCCAACGCCCTTGATGTTGACGTCGATGAGCCAGTCCCAGTCCGCGGCGGTCGCGGCGCTGACGGGACCCGTCAGGCCGATCCCCGCGTTGTTGACCAGCAGGTCGATGCCGCCGGTCTCCTCCTCCACCCGTGCGGCCGCCTCCAGCATGGCGGGCAGGTCGGTGACGTCCACCTGGAGGGGGCGGGCGTCGAGACCGCGGGCGGTGAAGTCCTGCACCGTCTCCCGGAGGTGCCCGGGTGTCCTCCCCGTGACGTAGACGCGCATCCCGGCCTCCAGGCAGGCCGACGCGATGCCGCGGCCGATGCCGCTGCTGCCGCCGGTGATGACGGCGACCCTTCCCTCGAGCTGGTCCATGGGTGGTCTCTCCTTGCGCTCGCGATGATCCGGTCGTGGCGGTCTCAGCCGGCCAGCCGCTCGGTGTACTCGGCGGCCGTGTGCCGGCGGACCGTCTCGGGACTGACGCCGGGGGCGCACTCCACGAGGACCAGCCCACCGTCCTCCACGTGGAACACGGCGAGGTCGGTGTAGACGCGGGTGACGACGCGCGCACCCGTGAGCGGGAACGTGCACTGCCTCACCAGCTTCGGCAGCCCCTGCCGGTCGACGTGCTCCATGCAGATCCACACCTGCGGCGTCCCGGCCACGAGGTCCATCGCCCCGCCCACGGCGGGATTGCGTCCGGGAACGTACCAGTTGGCCAGGTCCCCGGTCTCGGAGACCTGGAGGGCACCCAGGATCGTGACGTCCAGGTGGCCTCCCCGGATCACGGCGAAGGACATCGCCGAGTCCACGATCGCCGCCCCCGGCCGCAGGGAGACCGGTTTCTTCCCCGCGTCGGTCAGGTCCGGGTCCTCATGACCCTCACCCGGGTGGGGTCCGAGGCCGAGCACGCCGTTCTCGGCGTGCAGGACGACCTCGACGTCCTCCGGGATGAAGTGGGGCACGGCCAGGGGGATGCCCACGCCCAGGTTGACGGTGTAGCCGTCGATCAGGTCCCGGGCCACCCGGGCGGCCACCTGGTCACGGGTCAACCCGCGAGGCGGGGCCGGGGCGGTCTCGGTCGGGGTCGGACTCATCGCGTCTCCTCGGCGGTCGGGATGGTGGTGTCGTGGTGGTCACCGGGCACCGTGCGCACGATGTGCGCCGTGGCGGGCACTGCTGCGGCCGTCATCACCACGTGGTCCACGAAGACGCCCGGCAGGTGGATGTCGTCCGGGTCGAGGACGTCGACGTCCACGAGCTCCTCGACCTCGACGAACGTGAGCCGGCCGCACATCCCGGCCAGCGGATTGAAGTTGCGCGCCGAGCGGCGGAACCGGATGTTGCCCTTGCGGTCCCCGCGGTGTCCCTTCACCAGGGCGACGTCGGCGCGGATGCCCCGTTCCAGCACGTGGGGACGGCCGTCGAAGTCACGGGTCTCCTTCGGCTCGACCCGAGCGTGGGGGTGTCCGTCCCGGTAGGACAGGGCGAACTCCCCGTCCGAGAGCATGGTCCGGGCCCCGGAAGGGGTGTAGAAGGCTGCGATGCCGGCCCCGCCGGCGCGCATGCGCTCGGCCAGGGTGCCCTGGGGGACCAGCTCGAACTCGACGCGACCGGCGAAGTACTCCGCGTAGAACTCCGGCAGGATCGGGAAGGACGCGGTCAGCCGGCGCAACCGGCCCTCCCGGAGCAACCGGCCCACGCCCTTGAAGTCCTCGCCGACGTTGTTGACGTACAGGTGCAGCTCGGTCTTGCCGAGGTCGCACAGCGCGTTCAGCAGGGCATCGGGACGGCCGGAGGCGCCGAAGCCCCCGACCGCGACGGTGGCGCCGTCGGGCACCGCGTCCAGGTGCCCGTGCAGGTCCTGGCGGAACTTGTCGATCACTTCGGCTCTCCGTTCATCGTGCATGGCCTCGGGAGGGGACGTCCGAGGTGGTCCAGGCCACGGCCCGTCTCCGACAGTGAACCCGCGCACCGGTGCGCGCACAGCACCCTTTCCACCGGACAGAACCCCGGGAGCGGGTCGGGGCCCGGGGGCCCCAGGACGACCGCTCGGACCGCCACCCACCACCGTGGTCCGGAACGCCGGCCTGCTTCCGCGCCACGGAAGGGCGCTGGTGATGGGCGTCACACCTGGGCGACGGTAGGTCCATCCTCCGGTGGTGCGGAGGCGGCCGAGGCCGTCAGCGTCCGGACCACGCCAGCTTCAGTCAGAAAGGGGTCCCATGAGCATGAAGACTCGGGCGGTCGTGTGCCGTGAGCCCGGACAGCCCTGGGAAGTCACCGAACTCGACCTCGATGAGCCCAAGGCCAATGAGGTCCGCATCAAGATGATGGCCGCCGGGATGTGCCACTCCGACGACCACATCCAGAAGGGTGACGCCCCCATGCGGATGCCCGTGGTCGGCGGACACGAGGGCGCCGGCATCATCGACGCCGTGGGCGAGGGGGTCACCCGTGTCAGCGTCGGCGACCACGTGGTGTGTTCCTTCATTCCCGCCTGCGGGTCCTGCCGCTACTGTTCCACCGGGCGCCAGAATCTCTGCGACTCCGGCAAGAACGCGGCCACCGGTGAATTCCCGGACGGGACGTTCCGGTTCCACCAGGACGGCGTGGACTTCGGCGGGCTCTGCGTGCTGGGAACCTTCTCCCAGTACACCGTGGTCTCCGAGTACTCCGTGATCCCGGTGCCGCAGGACCTGCCCTTCGACGTGGCCTGCCTGGTCGGCTGCGGCGTGCCCACCGGCTGGGGTTCCGCCGTCCACGCCGCCGGTGTCGAGGCCGGCCAGACCGCGGTGGTGTTCGGTGCGGGCGGCGTCGGCATGAACGCGGTCCAGGGGGCGGCCATGGCCGGTGCCCAGCGCGTCGTGGTGGTGGACCCCGTGGAGTTCAAGCGGGACAAGGCCCTCGAGTTCGGGGCGACCCACGTGTTCCCCACCGCCCAGGAGGCCACCGACTTCGTCGTCGAGTCGACCTGGGGGGAACTGGCGGACCACGCCATCATCACCGTCGGCAGCCTGCACGACGAGGTCATCCACGACGCCATCAACATCGTGGGCAAGTCCGGGCAGGTCACCATCACCGCCGTCGGCAACGGGTCCATCAGGGAACACCCGGGCATGCTGATCGGCTTCCAGCGGCGGATCCAGGGCGCCATCTTCGGCGCCTGCAACCCGCTGCACGACGTCCCCCGCCTGGTGAGCATGTACCAGAACGGCAAGCTCAAGCTCGACGAGCTCATCACGAACCGCTACAGCATGGACCAGGTCAACGAGGGATACCAGGACATGCTCGACGGCAAGAACATCCGCGGCATCATCACCATCGAGCACTGATCGAAGCGCGAGAGAGAGAACACCATGACTGCAGTCATCGACCCCCAGGAAGCACTCGACACCCCGTTGCTCCAGGACAATGTCCAGCTGATCGGCGGCGAGTGGGTCCCCGCCGCCGGCGGTGAGTCCATCGAGGTCATCAATCCCGCCAACCGCGAGGTCCTCGGGCGGGTGCCGCGGGGGACCGCCGAGGACGTGGACGCCGCCGTCCGTGCGGCCGAGCGGGCACTGCCGGCCTGGCGGGACCTCAACGCCACGGCCCGGGCGGGCCTGCTTTACCGCTGGGCCGAACTCGTGGAGCAGAACGCCCAGGTGCTCGACCAGCTCGAGTCCCGCGACGTCGGCCGTCCCCACTGGGGCCCCTCGCCGCTGGCCGGGATGATCCGCTTCATCGCCGGCCAGGCGGACAAGGTCCAGGGTGTCTCCCTGCCGACCTACTCCCCGGACGTCCTCGGCTTCACCCTCCGCGAGCCCTACGGCGTGGTGGGGGCCATCATCCCGTGGAACGCCCCCGGGCCGATGTTCACGAACGAGGTGGCCGCCGCCATCGCCGCGGGGAACACGATCGTCATCAAGCCGGCCGAGGACGCCCCCCTGGCCCCACTGGCCCTGGCCCGGCTCGCCCAGGAGGCCGGCATCCCCGGGGGCGTGATCAACGTGGTCACCGGCTTCGGCTCCGAGGCCGGGGCCGCCATCCCGAACCATCCCGGGATCCGGCGGGTGGGGTTCACGGGCTCCCCGGCCACCGGGTCGACGGTGATGGAGGCCTGCGCCCGGAACCTCATCCCCCTCCACCTGGAACTCGGCGGGAAGTCACCGCAGGTGATCTTCCCGGACGCGGACCTCTCCGTCGCGGCACCGGCGATCGCCACCGGCATCACCCTGAACACCGGCCAGATCTGTGCCGCGGGCTCCCGGGTGGTGGTGCACCGCAGCGTCCACCAGGAGGTGGTGGAGCGCCTCGCCGCCGCGATGCAGGAGGTCACGGTGGGCCCCTGGCACCAGAAGGTGAACATGGGGCCCCTGATCAACGGCCGCCAGCACGAGCGCGTCATGGGCTACATCGAGGCCGGCCGGGCCGGCGGTGCCGACCTGGTGCTGGGCGGGGACGCACCCTCCGGTGGCGACTTCGGGGACGGGTTCTTCGTCACCCCGACCCTCTTCGACAACGTCAGCCCGGACATGGCCATCGCCCAGGAGGAGATCTTCGGCCCGGTGCTCTCGGTCATCCCGGTGGACGACGAGCACGAGGCCGTCGAGGTGGCCAACGGCGTCGAGTACGGTCTGGTCGCCTCGGTCTGGACCGAGGACGTGGGCACCGCGGTGCGGATGTCCCGGGCCCTGCAGGCCGGCCAGGTCGGCGTCAACAACGCCCTGGGCGCCGGCGTCATCGGCGGGCCCTTCGGCGGATACAAGAACAGTGGCTTCGGCCGGACCATGGGCGCTGACGCCGTCCTGAACTGGACGCAGGTCAAGACCGTCTCGATGCGTGGCGCCGTGCGCCCCGGGAACTGAAAGGAGCCACCACCATGGCCATGACGACGTCTTCCGTCGCCACCGACGAGGCCGGGTCGACGACCCTCACCACGCGGGCCGCCGTCGCCCGCGGTCCCCACGAGGGCTGGCAGATCACCGAACTGCAGCTGGACCCCCCGAAGGAGCACGAGGTCCGCGTCCGCCTGCACGCCGCGGGGCTGTGCCATTCGGACCACCACATCACGGCCGGGGACGCCCCGGTCCGTTTCCCGATCGTGGGCGGCCACGAGGGCGCCGGCGTGGTGGAGTCGGTGGGTCCCAGCGTCACCCGGGTCAGGCCGGGGGACCGCGTGGTGTGCGCCTACATCCCGGCGTGCGGCTACTGCCGTCCCTGTTCGACCGGACACCAGAACATGTGCGTCAAGGGGCTCAACGCCGGGACGGGCATGTTCCTGGACGACACGTTCCGCTTCCACGACGAGGCCGGCGAGGACGTCGGCGGCTTCTGCACCCTGGGGACGTTCTCCCAGTACACGGTCGTCTCCGAGTACGCCGTGGTCCCGCTGCCGGACGACATCCCCTTCGAGCTCGGGTCCCTCGTCGGCTGCGGCGTCCCCACGGGCTGGGGGTCCGCCGTCTACGCCGCCGAGGTCCGCGCGGGGGAGACCGTCGTGATCTTCGGAGCCGGTGGCGTCGGGTCCAACGCCGTCCAGGGGGCCCGCTACGCCGGGGCCAAGAACGTCGTGGTCGTCGACCCCGTGGCGTTCAAGCGGGATTCGGCACTGGAACTGTTCGGGGCCACCCATGCCTTCGCCACGGCGCAGGAGGCCCACGACTTCGTCGTGGAGACCACCTGGGGCCAGCTGGCGGACAAGGTGATCATCACCGCGGACGTCGTCACCCAGGAGATGGCCAACGCCGGGATCGCGATGACCGGCAAGGGCGGCAAGCTGACCATCACCTCGGTGGGGCACCTCAACGAGCAGGCCGTCACCATCCACGCCGGCATGCTCATCAGTTATCAGCGCCAGATCCGCGGTGCCCTGTTCGGGGACTGCAATCCGCTCCACGACATCCCGAAGCTGCTGGGCCTGTACCGGTCCGGGGACCTCAAGCTCGAGGAGCTCATCACGCGCCGGTACGCCCTCGACGAGGTCAACACGGCATACGAGGACCTGCTCGCGGGCCGGAACATCCGCGGCATCATCGTCCACGACTAGGGGAGACACCATGAGTCACACTCTTCACGGGATCCTCGATCCCACCGGGGCGGGCCCTGCCCAGGTGCAGGCCCCGCCGGTGGCCGACCGGGCGCGACGGCCCCCGTCCCTGGCCGGCCTGCGGGTCGGCCTGCTGGACAACACCAAGCACAACGCCCTGTTGTTCCTGCGTGCGGTCGGTGACCTGCTGACCACGGAACACGGCGCGCGGGAGGTGAGCATCGTGGAGACCAAGCAGAACTTCTCGGTGCCCGTCGACCGCAGCATCGTCGACCGGTACCGGGAGCACTGCGACGTGGTCATCACCGGGGTCGGAGACTGCGGGTCGTGCAGCGCCGCCGCCGTGGCCGACGGCATCGCCTTCGAGCGCGCCGGACTGCCGGCCGCCGTCGTGCTCACGGACGCCTTCGACATCACCGGCCGGGCCATGGCCCAGGTGCAGGGCGACGCCGACTACGAGTGGGTGGAGACCGAGCATCCGATGGCCGTGCTCACCGAGGACGAGGTCCGGGCCCGCGCCCGGACCCTCGTGTCCGAGATCGTCGGCCGCCTGACGATGGCGGAGGCGGCGTGATGGACGCCGGACAGAACGGCCACCAGCGCGTGGACGCGACGATGGCCCAGGCGGCCATCGAGTACGCCTACGACCAGGGATGGTCGGACGGGCTGCCGCTGGTCCCGGCCACGAGGGACCTGGTCGACCGGTTCCTGGCCGCCGGCGGCCGGCCCGCCGACGAGGTCATCGGCCACCTGCAACAGGTGGACCGCACCGTCACGGTCGAACTGCTGGCCATCAACGCCGCGATGGCGGGATGCCGCCCGGAGTACTTCCCGGTGGTGCTGGCGGCCTGGCGGGCGCTGACCAAGGAACGGGCCACGAGCGGCGGCGGCTGGCAGTCCACCAGCGGACCGGCACCGCTGGTGATCGTCAACGGAGCGATCCGCACGGAGCTCGGCATCAACCACTCCGGGGGCGTCTTCGGCCCGGGCTTCCGCCCGAACGCGACGATCGGCCGGGCGATCGGGCTGACGGTCCGCAATGCCTACGGCATCCGGCCCCATGAGCTCGAGCAGGCGACGCAGGGCCTGCCGGGCCGGTGGTCGATCGTGGTGGCGGAGAACGAGGAGGAGAGCCCCTGGCCACCCCTGGCCGAGGACCTCGGCGTGCCCGGTGACGCCGTGACCACCACGCTGTTGCGGACCTGCGAGTTCGTGGACAACCGGCACACCTCCGACCCCGAGCAGCTGCTGGCGGACTTCGCGGACACCATCGGGCGGTCCGGGGCCTGGATCTTCCAGCACGCCGGAGCCGGTGTGGTGCTGTGCCCCGAGCACGCCCAGCTGCTGGCCCGGGCGGGGTACTCGCGGCGGGACGTGGCGCGGTGGCTCGTGGAGCACTCCGGACGGACCACCGCGCAGCTGCAGGCCGTCGGCAAGGACGACGCCGGGCAGAACGGCGTGCGCTTCCCGGGGCAGGGCGGGGACCCGGAGCGGTTCCAGCCCACCCTGGCCGATCCGGACAGGGTGATCGTGGCCGTGGCCGGTTCGCGCAACGCGGGCATCTCCATGGTGGTCCGGTACTTCGCGGACTGGTCCGGGACGCCCGTGCCCGTGATCGGCCCGGAGGCGGCGGCCACCACCCATGACGGCACGATCCCCGAGGGGGCACTCCATGGCTGAGACCACACTGGCGGCGCGGACGGGCACCGCCCGGGACGCGGACCCGCTCGAGGACCCCATCCTGCCCGGTGAGCGCGGCTGGATGGAGGGGCGCCGGATCCTGATCACGGGAGCCGGCCAGAACGGCGGGCTGCCGGGCGTGGGCTACGCCATCGCCCGGCTCGTGGCCTCCCACGGCGGCTCCGTGGCGGTGCTGGACCGAGACGCGGGAGCCGCCCAGCGCACGGTGGACCGCATCGTCACGGCCGGGGGCACCGCCGTCCCCGTCGTCGCGGACGTCACCGCCGACGAGACCTGCGGTCAGGCGGTCACCCGGGCGGCGGAGCTGCTGGGCGGTCTCGACGGGCTGGTGAACAACGTGGCCAGCGGGGACCGGGCGGGGATCTTCGACGTCACCCCGGACCGCTTCCAGGAACTGCTCTCCCTCAACCTGGTCTCGGCATGGTCGGCCACGCGCCACGCCGTCCCGCTGCTGCCCGCGGGCAGTTCCATCGTCAACATCTCCTCGGTGGGCGTGCGCGCCCGCGGGCCGGGCATGCCGTACTGCGTGGCCAAGGCGGGACTGGAGAACCTCACCGAGGGGGCCGCCACCACCCTGGGTCCCCAGGGGATCCGCGTGAACTGCGTGGAGGTCGGTGCCATCTGGGGCTCGTTCGCCGCCGCCAACATGGACGAGCGCTTCCGGGAGCCGAGGCGCCAGTCCACCACCCTCCAGAAGGAGGGCAGCGCGTGGGACATCGCCCACGCCGCGCTGTTCCTCCTCAGCGAGCAGTCCCGCTGGCTCACCGGCCAGATCCTGGCCGTCGACGGCGGCCCGGCACGCCATGCGCCCCCCGGGCCCCCGGTCACCTCCGTGGCCGGCTGACCCCTCCGCCGGCCCGGCGCCGGCACCGTCCTCCACCACCACCCTGCAGCGCCACGTGGCCAGGGCCACGTTGCGTTGCCGACCGAAAGGCGAATCATGGCCGAGACCATTCGCGCGGCCGTGCAGACCGGCCCCCGGCAGATCGAGATCCGAGAGTTCCCCCGCCCCGCCATCGGGCCGGACGACGGCCTGCTGCGCGTGGAGGCCAACGGCATCTGCGGCAGCGACATCGAGATCTACCGGGGCCACATGGGCATGACCTCCCAGCCCTTCGTCCCGGGCCATGAACCGGTGGGCATCATCGAGGAGCTGGGGGAGCGGGCCGCCGAACGCTGGGGCGTGTCCGTGGGCGACCGCGTCGCCCTGGAGGTCATCGTGCCCTGCCGGTCCTGCGCGGACTGCCTGGTCGGCCGGTACCAATCATGCCGCCGCAGGCGGCACTCGCACGGGGTGACCGGGATCGACGACGCACCGGCCGTCGTCGGGGGCTTCGCCGAGCACCTGTACCTGGACCCGAACGCCGTGATGCACCGCATCGACAACTCCCTGCCGATCGACATCGCCGCCATGTACAACCCCCTGGGGGCCGGCGTCCGCTGGGCCGTGGACCTCGGCGGTGTCGGAATGGGGGACACGCTCGTGGTGCTCGGCGCCGGCCAGCGGGGCATCGCCGCGGTCATCGCGGCCAAGGCCGCCGGCGCCCGGCAGGTGGTGATCACCGGCCTGGAGGCGGACCGGCACAAGCTCGAGGTGGCGCGCCAGCTGGGCGCCGACCACACCGTCGTGGTGGACGGGCCGGACGCGCAGGACGTGGTCGAGGTGGTCTCCGGCCTCACCGCGGGGCGGATGGCCGACGTCGCCCTGGACCTGACGCCCATGGCGGCCGGGCCGGTGACGGACGCCCTCAACGTGGTCCGGCACGGTGGGCGCGTGGTGCTCGCCGGGCTCAAGGGGGGCCGGGAGCTGCCGATCAACACCGACCTGATCATCAACAGGGCACTCAGCGTCCAGGGCGCCTTCGGCGTGGACGCCGCCGCGAACGCCAAGGCCATCTCCCTGCTCGAGTCCGGTCGGTTCGACTTGGCCCGGATGCACACTCACACCTTCGGGCTCGACCAGGTGGCGGAGGCCATCGAGACCCTCGCGGGCGAGCGCGGGGACGGCACTGCCCTCCACGTCACCGTCGAGCCCCACCGCTGAACACCGGCAGCGGCCGGCCACCGGCACCGCCGGCACCGGCCGGCCCCATCAACCACACCCTTCGAGGAAAGCGCGGAGAACCCCATGATCATCGACGCACACGCCCACGTCCTGCCGGCCGACTATCCACAGGACGCCCCCTCGTGCTTCCCGTCCATGCACGCGGTGGACGGGTCCACGGACCGGATGCTCGAGTTCGGACCGATGCGGTTCCGGGCCCGGGACGCCTTCTTCGCCGCGGAGCGCCGGCTCGAGGAACAGGATGCCTCGGACGTCACCGCGGAGGTGATCAGTCCCATGCCCCCGCTGTTGCGCTACGACCTCCCGGACCAGGACGGCCTGACGCTGGCGCGCCACGTGAACGAGTTCACGGCCGGGATGTGCTCGGTGGACCCGGGGCGGTTGTTCGGGCTCGGCATGGTGCCGATGCAGTCACCGGACGCCGCCACGGCGGAACTGCGGGCCATCAGGGACCTGGGCCTGGCGGGCGTGGAGATCGCCTCGAACGTCCTGGGTGAGTCGATCGGCCATGAGCGGTTCCTCGACTTCTTCCGGGAGGCCGAGCGGCTGGGGCTGAGCGTGTTCGTCCACGCCATGCCGTCGCCCATGTCCCGGCTGCCCGCCTCGGCCATGGGCACGTACGTGGTGGGCGTGGAGGGGATGTTCGCGGCCGGCTCGATGGCCCTGGGCGGCACGGCCGCCGCCTGCCCGGACCTGCGGATCTCGTTCAGCCATGCCGCGGGCGGCTTCGCCATGATGCTGCCCCGTGCCCAGTACTTCTGGGGTGGCGCCTGGAACGAGGGTCCCGTGGACCCGGAGCGGGCGGTGATGCACGACGACGGCCCGTCGCCGCTCGAGATCGCCCGGCGGTTCTACTACGACTCGATGGTCTTCGACCATCGGGCCATCCGCTACCTCATCGACCTGCTCGGTGCCGACCGGCTGCTCGTCGGCTCGGACTTCCCGGCGATGCTGCGCGAGGAGCCGGTGGCCCGGACGTTGCGGGAGATGGACCTGCCGGTGGAGGACTGGGAGGCCATCGCCTCCCGCAACGCCCTCCGGTGGCTGGGGAGGGACGGAGACCCCGACCTGCGGGCAGGCGCCGTGGCGGCGTCACCGGCCACCCTTCCCTAGCCCTTTCGCCGGACGGAAAGCGCGTGGTGACCCACTCAACCGCTCGGCCACACTCACAGAACAACCAGACGTGACCTGGATCACAAGTGACCGGTCCCGTGCACGACCCGCTCGTACCCCTACCGTCTTCCCCTGGGAGTCCTCATGAACAGCAACCCCCGCCGCCCTGGCACCCGTCGTCGGCTCTACGGGGCCGCGGCCATCACCCTCACCGCAGGCCTGGTCCTCTCCGGGTGCGGATCAGCCGGAGAGCCCGCGGAGAACGCCGCGGACGCGGCCCAGGCCGAGCCGCAGGCCGGCGGCGACCTGACGGTCCTCATGGACGCCGGGTTCGGCGGGGGCTGGTCCACCGGGCTGGATCCCGCGACCAGCAACACCGTCGGTGCGAACCTGGGGCAGAACGCCGCGATCTTCGGTGGCCTGTTCACCCTCGAGGCGGATGAGGAGGGCAAGGACGCGCAGATCGTGCCGAACCAGGCCGAGAGCTTCGAGTACGCCGAGGACGGCAAGAGCGTCACCATCAAGATCCGTGAGGGCATCACCTTCACGGACGGCACCCCGATGGACGCCCAGGCGGTGCTCTGGAACTGGATCCGGCACCTCAGCGCCGGCAGCACGGGCGCCCCACGCATCGCCCTGGACATGACCCGGGAGGCGCCCGAGCTCGACCAGCAGTTCCTGGACGACCTCTACGCCTCCCTGCCGGACGACGTGGACAAGAAGCTGGTGGAGCAGCGCCTCGGCGCCCTGGAGGTCGTGGACGACCAGACCCTGACCATCCACTTCGCCGACCCCAACGGTGCGTTCGTCAACACGATGCCGTCCACGAACATGAACCTCATCGGCTCGCCCACGGCCTACAAGGAGTTGGGCGCGGAGGAATTCAGCCGCACTCCGGTCGCGGCCGGGCCGTTCAAGGTGGTCCAGAACAGCCTGAGCGAGAAGCTGACGCTGGAGAAGAACGAGGACTACTTCAAGGAGGGGCTGCCCTACCTGGACGATCTCACCTTCCAGTCCGTGGCCGGTGACCAGGTGGCCTACCAGACCCTGCAGGCCGGCCAGGGGGATGCGATCGAGGGCCTCTCGGCCGTCACCCTGATCACCCAGGCCCAGAACAACCCGGACCTGACGACCACCCTGGGCGCACCGACCTCCCCCTACGTCATCCAGTTGAACACCCGTCAGGAACCCTTCGACGACAAGCGCGCCCGTGAGGCCATCTACTACGCCACCGACTTCGAGGCCATCAATGAGGGCCTCTTCCAGGGGCAGGGTGACATGAGCCAGAGCTTCACCGCCTCCGGCGGGTTGTTCCACCAGCCCGAGGTCGAGGGGTACCGCACCCATGACCCGGAGAAGGCACGGCAGATCGTCGAGGAACTGGGCGGGCTGACCGTCAACCTGGGGACCACGGACATCGTGACCGCCCGGTCGGTGACCACGGCACTGCAGACGCAGTGGGCGGAGGCCGGCATCGACGTCGAGATCGAGGCCCAGCCCCTCGGCGACGTGATCACCAAGTTCACCAGTGGTGAGTGGGAGTCCATGTTGCAGACCGCCGGCGCCTGGGAGCCGGCCGCCGGCATCGGCGTCTCCGTGCGGTTCGGCTCCAGCTCACCGTTCAGCGGCACTCCGCTGCCGGACGGTGCGGCCAACGCCACGGAGGCCTTCAACCAGGGGCTGACCACCGAACTCGACGACGTGCTCGCCGAGGCCGTCGGCACGGTCGACGAGCAGGAGCGTGGCCAGTACTACCAGGAGGCGGCCAAGCTGATCTCCGATGAGGCGTACGGCCCGTTCGGTTTCGCCTTCTCCCCGGCCCAGGTGGTCCGTGAGGGAGTCCACGGGCCGGGCCTGACCACCCCGATCCCGGCGCTCACGGTCAACTCCACGGTCCTGTACGACCGGGTCTGGGTCGAGCAATGACCGGTGCCTCCGTCCTGGACGCCCCGCGCCGCCCGGACGCCGATCGCGGGTTCGGGCGGAGCGGGGCGGGGTCGCCCTTCGTCCGCCTGCTGGCCAGGCGGCTGCTCATGGCCATACCCCTCCTGCTGGCGGTCAGCGTCCTGGTGTTCCTGCTCCTGGAACTGATGCCGGGAGACCCCGCCCGCAATCAGGCGGGCATGGACGCCTCGGAGGAACAGGTCGAGGCCGTGCGGCGCCGGATGGGACTCGACAAGTCCCCCGTCGAACGCTACTTCGGGTGGCTCTTCGGCATCTTCCGGGGAGACCTCGGCCGGTCGTCCGTCAGTGGGCAGTCGGTCGTGGACATGCTCGGCGACCGTGCCCCCGTGACCCTGGAACTGGTGACCCTGGCGTTCGCCGTGTCCCTGCTCATCGCCATCCCCGTGGCCCTGATGGCCGCCCGCCGTCCCGGCGGCATCTTCGACCGTACCGTGATGGTCGTGTCGATGACCATGCTGGCCGTGCCGAACTACGTCCTGGCGATGCTCCTGGTCCTCGTGTTCGCCATCATGCTGCGCATGCTGCCGGCCATCGGCTTCGTCCCGCTGGAGGAGGGGCTGCTGCCCAACCTGCGCTCCGTCCTGCTCCCGGTCCTGGCCCTGGCGGTACCCCTGGCGGCGTTCTACACCCGGTTCCTGCGCGGGGACCTCGTGGAGCAGATTAACGCGGCCGACTACATCGACACGGCCCGCGCGAAGGGCGTGGGCCCGTGGCTGGTGCTGTGGTTGCACGCCTTCCGGAACTCCTCCTTCGGCCTGCTCACCATCGTCGGGCTGAACATCGGCACGTTGGTGGGCGGCACCGTGATCATCGAGCAGATCTTCGCCATGCCCGGCATGGGAATGATGATGCTCGAGGGTGCCATGTCCCGGGATGTCGCCGTGGTGCAGATGTGCGTGTTCGTGTTCGCCGCCGTGGCCATCCTGGCCAATCTCTTCGTTGACCTGATGTACGCCGTACTCGACCCGAGGATCCGCTATGGCAGTCACTGAAGCCCCCGCTGCCGCCGTCGTCGCGGTGCCGGCGCCGGACGTCCTGGACCCCGAACGCGGGTCCCTGCGCTGGGCCGGTATCCGCCGACGGCTGGTGCTGGGCATCCCGCTCGGCTTCGTCGCACTGCTGATCCTGGCGTGCTTCGTCGGCCCCCTGGTCCTGCCCCTGCATCCACCGGTGGGCGGAGACATCCTCAACAGCGCCCTGCCGCCCGGTTCGCCGTCCCACCCGCTCGGCACGGACATCAACGGCAATGACGTGCTCTCACGCCTGCTGCACGGCGGGCAGTCCTCGCTGCTCGTGGCGATCTCCGTCAACCTGATCGGGCTCGTGGTCGGCGGTGGCATCGGAGCACTGTCCGGTTACGCCGGTGGCTGGGTGGACAACGTCATCATGCGCGTCCTGGACGTCTTCATCGCCTTCCCCTCGCTGGTGCTGACCATCGCGATCGCCCAGGCGCTCGGGCCCAGCCTGCCGAACACGATCCTGGCGCTGACGGCCTTCAGCATCCCGGCCGTCGCCCGCGTCGCCCGCTCGGCGACGCTGCGGATCAAGACCATGCCGTTCGTCCAGGCCGCGGAGCTCAGCGGCAGTCCGGCCTGGCGGATCCTGCTGCGGCACATCGCCCCGAACATCACGCCCCAGATGCTCAACTTCGCGATGCTCGGGATGGGAATCGTCATCGTCACGGAGGGTGCGCTGAGCTTCCTGGGGCTGGGTATCCCGGCTCCCAACCCGAGCTGGGGAAACATGATCTACGAGGGCCAGCAGTCGATGTCGGCGACCCCGTTGCTGGTCCTGTGGCCCAGCCTGGCCCTGTTGGCCACGGTGCTGTCCTTCAACCTGCTGGGCGAGAACATCCGAGATGAGATGAGTGGACGATGAGCGTGGTGGGAACCTCAGTGGAACAGTCGGCGCCGAGGGGCGGGGTGGGTGATCGCCCGGTCCTGTCGGTCGAGGACCTCCGGGTGACCTTCACCCGCCACGGCCGGCGCATCCGGGCCGTCAAGGGCGTCTCCTTCGACGTCCAGCGCGGCCGGATGCTGGCCATCATCGGGGAGTCCGGGTCCGGGAAGTCCGTGACCGTCCGGGCCCTGATGGGCCTGCTGCCGCCCAGCGCGGCGGTCAGCGGGTCGGCGGTGCTGGACGGGCGCCAGCTGGTGGGCATGAGCGACAAGCAGATGCGACGGGTCCGGGGGATGAACATCTCCATGATCTTCCAGGACCCGGCCCGGTCGTTGAACCCCACCATGTCGGTGGGCGCACAGATCGCCGAGGCCGTGCGGACCCACCAGCAGGTGTCCCGCCCGCAGGCCGCGGAGCGGGTCCTGGAGCTGCTGCGCCTCGTGCGCATGCCCGCTCCGGAGAAGCGCGTCCACCAATTCCCCCACCAGCTCTCCGGCGGCATGCGCCAGCGGGTGGTGATCGCCATCGCCCTGGCCTCCGAGCCGGACGTCCTGGTCGCCGACGAGGCGACCACGGCCCTGGACGTCACCACGCAGGCACAGATCATGGACCTGCTGGTGGACCTGCGCGAGCGGCTGGGCACGGCGGTCGTCATGATCAGCCACGACCTGGGGCTGGCGGCGAGCTATGCGGACGAGGTCATGGTGATGTACGCCGGTCAGGTGGTGGAACGCGCCCCCACCCAGACCCTGTTCTCGAACGTGCGCATGCCCTACACGCGGGCGCTGGTCGAGGCGATCCCGCAGATCTCGCACCCGTCCCACACGCTGCTCTCGGTGGTGGGCGGTCACCCGCCGGACCCCGGCCGCCCGGTCCAGGGGTGCCCGTTCCGGCCGCGGTGCGCCAAGGCCGACGACACCTGCCTGACCGCTCCACCCCTGGACATGCACGAACCCGAGCACTCCTACGCCTGCTGGCATCCCGTCACCGGGCACGAGGTGCCCGTGGCCGCCGCCCCGGCGGCCGAGATCCCAGGAGGAACGCGATGACCGACACCACGGTGACGACCGAGCGGGCCGAGGAGCGGGCGGGCTCTTCCGCCGAACCGCTGTTGGCCGTCCGCAACATCGTCCAGGAATTCGAGAGCCGGGGCCCGGGCGGCGTGAAGGAGGGTGTGATCCACGCGGTCTCGGACGTGTCCTTCGACCTGATGCCGGGGGAGACGCTGGGCATCGTGGGGGAGACCGGTTCCGGCAAGAGCACGCTGGCCCGCGCCGTCATCCAGGTGGAACGGCCCAAGTCCGGCACGGTGATGTTCCAGGGACGGGACCTGACCACCGTCAGGCACCGCGACCTGAAGAAGGTCTGGGCCAACTTCCAGATGGTGTACCAGGACCCCTTCGGCTCGCTGAACCCACGGTGGCGCATCGAGGACGTCATCGCCGAGCCGCTGGTGAGCCATACCCGGCTGACGGCGGGCCAGCGCCGCGAGCGGGTCAGGGAGCTGCTGGAGCTCGTCGGCCTGCGGCCGGAGACCTACCTGCGCCGGCGCCCCATGGAGCTCTCGGGCGGCCAGGCGCAACGGGTGGCGATCGCCCGGGCGATCGCCCTGGACCCCGCGGTCATCATCTGTGACGAGGCGATCTCCTCGCTCGACGTGCTGATCCAGGCGCAGGTGATCAACCTGTTCGAGACCCTCCGCCGTGAACTGGGCCTGTCCTACCTGTTCATCGCCCATGACCTGGCCACGGTCAAGCAGGTCAGCGACCGGGTCGGCGTGCTCTACCTGGGGCAGTTGGCGGAGATCGGCCCCTCCGAGGAGATCTACCGGGCCCCTCGGCATCCGTACACGAAGGCCCTGCTCGACTCCGTCCCCGGCCTGGACCCGGACACCGGGGTGGCCAGGAGACCCGTCACCCTGAAGGGAGACGTGCCCAGCCCGCTGGATCCGCCCTCCGGGTGCCGTTTCCGGACCCGCTGCCCGTTCGCCCAGGACGTCTGTGCGGAGCGCGCGCCGGTCCTGGAGGACATGGGCCCGGGCCACCAGGTGTCCTGCCACTTCCCGCTGGACGACCAGGGCCTGCCCACCCGGGGGCATCCCCTGTCCCGGCAGGCCCTCGACGTCGCCACGGGCTGAACCACGGCGAGCGGCGCGCGGCCGGGCCCCTCCTCCGGGCCTGGGCGCGTGCTTGTCCCCGTGGGGCGAGGGCGCGGATGCCGACCGGACCCGTACCCCCGCGACCGGCGGGCCGGACACCACAGGGCGGCGGTGCGATCAACGCACCGCCGCCCTGTGTGTTGCGCGGGGACTCAGCCGTCCGCGCCCACGAGCGTGCCGTCGTCGCGCACCTCCGCCGGGTAGGCGATGCGGATCGTCTCACTGGCGCGGCCGGTGGCGGCGGCGATCATGGTGGCCATGAGGTGCTTGGGCACCAGGCAGTCGCTGCAGATGCCGTCCCGGGCGCTGATCCGGACGTCCAGCAGGTCGTCCCTGCTGTCGTCCACGGTCAGGACGTAGCCATCGGCATCCAGGGTCCTGCGCAGGTTGTCCAGGTGGTGGGTCATCGGTTCCTCCGGGTGGTGGGTCGTTCGTGTGCGGGGTTGACCACTACTGTCCCGTGGAGCCCGGGGGCCGCTCCACGGGTTTTCCGTTCCCCGGAAGCAGTCCCGTCGATACCGCGGGCCCGGCGTGCCGGGCCCGCGCCGGCTGTCGCCTGGCGGAAGGTGGCGGAAGGGCGGCGGAAGGGCGGCGCAGGCACAGGGCCCGCCCTCCGGCTGGAGGACGGGCCCTGGTGGGTGAGGTACGGGCGCCGGTCAGGCGGCCTCCGCCGAGGCGTCGTACCGTCCGGTCCTCAGCGGCAGGATGCACGCCAGGGCGATGACGCCCAGGACGAGGATGTACAGCGAGATCGGCCAGGAGGCCCCGAAGGCGGCGTACAGGCTGGTGGCGATGAGCGGGGCGAAGCCGCCACCGACGATGGAGCCGATCTGGTAGGCCGTGGAGGCCCCCGAGTACCGCACGTTCGCGGGGAACAGCTCGGCGATCAGGGCGGCCTGCGGGCCGGCCATCAGGGACTGGGCCAGCAGCACCAGTGCGAAGCCGAGCAGGATGAGCACTGGCTGGGCGGTGTCGACGAGCCAGAAGAAGGGGAAGGCCCCCACGACGACCAGGACGGCACCGGCGACGAACACCGGCTTCTGGGCGAACCGGTCCGCCAGCACCGCGCCGAGCAGGACCGTGGCGAGGTGGATGACGGCGCCGCCGACGATCAGCCACAGCATGGCGGGCTGGGGCAGTCCCAGGGCCTTCGTCCCGTAGGCCAGCATGTACACGGAGTAGATGTAGCCGATGGCCGGGGGCGCGGCAGAGGCCAGCCCGGCCAGCACCGTGGTGCCACCGTGGTCGCGGAACAGGCGCCCCAGGGGGAAGCGGTCGACCTCCTGGCGCTCCTGGGTCTGCTGGAAGACGGGGGAGTCCTCCACCCTGAAGCGCAGGTACAGCGCCACGAGGATGAGCACCGCCGAGAGCAGGAACGGCACTCGCCAGCCCCAGGCCGCGAAGGCCTCCGGGGCGAGCGAGGCCGTCACCACGATGAAGACCAGGTTGGACACGATGATGCCCACCGGCAGGCCCATCTGGGGGAAGGCGCCGTACAGGGCCCGGCGCTTGCGCGGTGCGTACTCCACGGCCATGAGCACCGCCCCGCCCCACTCGCCCCCGACGCCGAGGCCCTGGGTGAAGCGCAGCAGGACCAGCAGGATCGGTGCCCACACGCCGATGCTGGCGTAGTTGGGCAGCAGGCCGATCCCCACGGTGGCCCCGCCCATCACGAGCATGGTGATCAGCAGCATCTTCTTCCGACCGATCCGGTCCCCGAAGTGGCCGGCCAGCAGTCCGCCGATCGGGCGGGCGATGAAACCCACGGCGAAGGTCGCGAACGCCGCCAGCGTCCCGGTGATGGGTTCCTCGGAGGGGAAGAACTGCGGCCCGAAGATCAGGGCGGCGGCGGAGCCGTAGATGAAGAAGTCGTACCACTCGATCGCGGTGCCGATGAAGCTGGCGCCCAGGACCTTGCGTCGTTCGTGCGGGGTCGGGGTCCGGCGGGTCGAGGCCGACGGGCCCGAGGCGGTGGCTGGTGAGGAGGTCATGAGTGCCGTTCTCCCGAATGGTCGGCTATGAACTGGATCACATTAACTCTCCCGATAGGGGTTCTTATTGTCAACAACTTTGCTGGCAATCCAGTCGGCCGCTGCCTATGCTGGTGCCATGAGCCCGCATCCCGTCCCCTCGGCCCGGGCCCGGGAACTGGTCCGGGGCGCCTACGACCTCCACGTCCACGTGGCGCCCGACGTCATGACGCGCCGCATCGACGACATCGCCCTGGCCGGGCGCTTCCGGGACCTGGGCCTGGCGGGGTTCGTCATCAAGTCCCACTACGTCCCGACGGCGGAGCGCGCCGAGCACGTGCGCCGTCTCGTCCCCGAAGTGGAGGCCCTGGGCGCGATCACGCTGAACGCCTCGGTGGGTGGCATGAACCCGGTGGCGGTCGAGATCGCCGGCCGTGGCGGGGCGAGGGTCGTCTGGTTCCCCACCGTGGACTCGGACAACCAGCGTTCCTGCCTGGCGGAGGAGCCCGAGGGGGCCACCCCGCCCATGTGGGCGCAGCTCCAGCAGGACCTCGAGGACGCCGGGATGAAGGCGGAGGCCGTCCAGGTCCTCGACCGCGACGGCACGCCGACCTCCCGGACCGCCCAGGTCCTCCAGGTCATGGCCAAGCACTCCATGGTCCTGGCCACCGGCCACCTCCACCAGGACGAGTCGGCCGCCCTCGTCCCGGCGGCGCGGGCGGCAGGGGTCGAGCGGATCATCATCACCCACCCCGAGTTCACCTCCCAGCGGATGGGGTTACAGGCGCAGCAGTCGCTGGCCGCCCAGGGCGTGTTCCTCGAGCGCTGCCTCACCACCCCGCTGACCGGGAAGGTCTCCTGGGACACCTGGCACGCCAACATCCGCGGGGCCGGCATCGAGAATTCCGTCATCTCCACCGACCTCGGCCAGCCCTTCAACCCGCCGGTCGAGGACGGCCTGGCCATCGTGGCGGACCTGATGCTGGAGCACGGCTACTCCGAGGCGGAGATCCGCCTGATGACCGTCCACAACTCCCGGCACCTGGCCGGCGCCGGGCCGCTGGACGACGCGCCCGCCCACCTGCGCTGATCCCGCCCCCGGATCCTGCGGGGCCGGCCGTCGCGGGCTCAGCGGACCGGGTCGGGGGTCTCCACCGCGATCTCCAGTTCCTCCACCCGGGGCCACCGGTCCAGCAGTCCGGAGGCGGCCGCCTCGCCGGGTTCGCCGCCGCGCTGGTCGTCGGCGACGGTGAGGGACAGCGACTCGAGCCGGCCCTGGTGGACCTGCAGCCGGGCCTCGAACCAGGCCCCGCCCCACTGGACGAGCCCGGCCACGGGCCACACCTGGGTCCGCGGGGCGATGCGCGGGGCGTCCTCGTGCACCTCGAACCAGGCGTCCGGGGAGAACCCCTCGCCCTGCCACTGCTCCCGGACGGAGTCCAGCTGCCGCCGCAGGGCCTCGACGCCCGGCACGCCGTCGACCAGCAGTGCCTCGAGGACCGCGCGCACCTCGGGGGCCACGGGCCGCAGGTCCATCCCGGTCTCGGCGTCCCCGGCCGCCTCGAGGACGGACAGCCACCGCCTCCCCTCTGCGCGGTCCCAGGCGTATCCGGCCAGTGCGCCCACCGCACCCAGCCCGGCCATCACCCAGCGCGGGCGGTTCACCCCGCGCTGGGTCAGCCAGTCGGAGATCCGCCCGTCGAGCCGCTCGAACTGGTCCGCCAGTCCCAGGGCGAGGCCGCCCGCGGCCGTCCCGACGGCGGCGCGCGTCTCGGTGGCCACCGGCAGGTCCGCCGGCACGGTGGCGGCCACGTAGCCACCGGTGAAGGCGGCGGTCGCCAGGCGGTACGCGGCCCGGGCGGCACCGTCCAGGCGGCGCGGGTCGATGAGGCTCAACCCCACCACCGCAGCCGTCGAGGCGGCCGCGAAGGCCGGGTGCTCGGCCAGCCGTGGCCGGTCGATGACACCGAAGCGGCGCTCGCGGACCAGGGGGGTGAGGGCGGTCCATCGGGGGGTCGTCATGATCCGAGCGTAGACGTTGCTCAGGCGAGTCCCGGCCGCGACGCCCCGGGGCCGGGGCGGCCTCCGGCTGGCCCCCGCGCGGGGTCGGCGCCGGCCGCTGTGAAACAATGGACCGTCCTTCCGACGCCACCCGGGGCAGCGGGTGAGTGCGGGGTCGTGGAGACCGCCGACCGCCGTGTCCGGAGGACCGTGAGTGCTAATACAGCCGGCCGTCCGCCAGGCGAACCACCACCTCAGAGGAATCGATGACCCCCGCAGACCACCATCCTGTCCACCCTGCCGCCTGGCCGGAGGATCGGCCCGACGGCCAGTCCGACGGCCAGTCCGACGGCCAGTCCGGCGGCGCACCGGCGCCCGACCGGCCTCGGGACGCGCCGCCGTCGGGAACCGCGGCCCGCTTCGCCCCCACCGGCACCGGCCTGTACGCCGTGTTCACCGCCGTGATGGCCACCGTGCTGATCCTGTCCAACATCGGGGCCTCCAAGGGCGTGACCTTCGGGCCGATCGTCACGGACGGCGGCTTCTTCCTGTTCCCGCTGGCCTACATCATCGGTGACGTCGTCTCCGAGGTGTACGGCTTCCGGGCCTCGCGGCGGGCCATCATCACGACCTTCGCCCTCTCGGTCTTCGCCGCCGGCTGCTACTGGGTGATCATCGCCCTGCCCGGCGCCGAGTGGTACGACGGCCAGGACGCCCTCGTGCGCACCCTGGCCCCCGTGCCCCTGATCGTGCTGGCCTCCCTGCTCGGCTTCCTCGTCGGCCAGCTGGCGAACTCCTGGCTCATGGTCCGGTTGAAGCGCCGGGCGGGGGAGCGGCAGCTGTTCGGGCGCATCGCCGCCTCCACGCTCGTCGGCGAGTTCCTGGACACCCTCGTGTTCTGCTCGATCGCCGCGGGGGTCATCGGCATCACGGACGTGCCGACGTTCCTCAATTACGTGGTGGTCGGCTTCGTGTTCAAGTCGGTCGTCGAGATCGTGCTGTCCCCGGTGACCATGTGGGTGATCGGCCGGGTCAAGCGGGCCGAGCCGGCCTATGCCTGACCCCGGCCCGGGCCGGGGTGCCCTCCGGCCTCAGCCCAGCGCCCGGCGCACCGCGTCCACGATCTCCTCGGTGTCCGCGTGCTGCCCGACCACCGTCACGACGGCGACGGGCCGCTGCGCCGGCGCCTCGGCGGCGGCCGCCGGCTCCCGGTAGCCCTGCAGCATCACGCGGATGAGCTGCCCGGCCTGCGCGGAGAACTCCTCCCGCAGGGTGTCGTCCCGTTCGCGCAGCCACCGGCGCAGGTAGGAGTTGTGCAGGGCCACGCAGGCTCCGGCCAGTGCCGCCGAGAGGGGCCCGACGTCGGCTTCGTCAGCGAGGGCGCCCGTGGCCGCCAGGCGGTCGGCCAGCCAGTGGCGGAACACCGCCTCGTAGCGGTGCGAGGTCAGCAGCTCCCGGTTGCGCAGGGCCTGTGACTGGCGCAGCAGCCGGTGGCGGGCCATGGTGCGGTCGGCATCCTCCAGGTGATGGCGGAAGACGAGCAGCAACCCCTCGCGCAGGGCCGAGGCGGTGTCATGGTCGGTGCCGGCCAGGAAGTCCTCGAGCCGGGTGAGCATGTCCGTGTGGTCGGCGAACACCACGTCCTCCTTGCCGCCGAACGTCCGGAAGAAGGTGGCCCGGCTCATCCCGGCCTCGCGGGCCAGTTCGTCCACGGTGGTGCCGTCCCAGCCCTGGGCGTCCAGCAGGCGCAGCAGGGCGGTCAGGGTCTGCGGGGCGGTGCGCTGGTCCATGCGCTCATGATACCGCGTCTCTTGACATGAGACTGGGTGTCATCGGATAGTGGTGGGCGTCACCCTGAACGTCTCCGGAGGCCCCCATGACCACCCAGTCCGACGTGTCGGCACCCACCGATCGCCCGCAGCTTCCCACCGCGGAGCCCGACTACGACGTCAGCGCGGCGCTGGACACCGACGCCTACGCGGTCTTCGCCGACCTGCCGGACGAGGAACTGGCGCTCTGGCGCCGGGCCCGCCAGTTCGTCACCCCCCAGGTGCTGCAGCAGATGCACCGGGCGTGGGACCTGGCGCAGTACCCGCTGGACCTGGTCGGGCAGATGGGCCGGATGGACCTGCTGCGCGACGGCGTGGCGGTGGAGGGGCTGCCGGAGGTCTCCCGGGTGGCCGCGGGCCTGGCCACCATGGAGCTCTCGCGCGGGGACGGCTCCCTGGCCACGGTCGTGGCCGTGCAGGGCGGGCTGGCCATGCGTTCCATCGAACTGTGCGGCTCCGAGGAGCAGAAGCAGCGGTACCTGACGCCCCTGGCCCGTGGCGAGCTGCTCGGCTCCTTCGCGCTGACCGAGCCCACGCACGGCTCCGACGCCGTCGGCCTGGAGACCACGGCCACGCCCACCGCCGGCGGCTGGCTGCTCAACGGCCACAAGAAGTGGATCGGCAACGGTGCCAGCGGAGGCATCACCGTGGTGTGGGCCCGCTCCACCGAGGACGAGAAGGTCCGCGGCTTCATCGTCCCGCAGGAGTCCGAGGGGTACCGGGCCGGTGTCATCGAGGGCAAGATCGCCCTGCGCGCCATCCACCAGGCGGACATCACCCTCGACGGGGTGTTCGTCCCCGAGGACCACGTGATGCCGGACGCGACCTCCTTCCGCGACACCTCCCGCGTGCTGTTCTCCACCCGCGTGGGCGTGGCCTGGTCCGCCGTCGGCCAGGCCCTGGGCTGCTTCGAGGGCGCCCTGCAGTACGTGCAGCAGCGCCGGCAGTTCGGCCGCCCGCTCGCCGCCTCCCAGATCGTCCAGGAGCGCCTGGCCCGGATGCTCTCCCAGCTCACCCAGGTCCAGCTGCTCGTGCTGCGGGCCGCGCAGCTGGAGGACCGCGGCACCCTCACCGGGCCCCAGGCGTCCCTGGCCAAGTACTCCGCCACCCGGGCCGCACGGTCCATCGCCCAGGACGCCCGGGACCTGCTGGGGGGCAACGGCATCCTCATCCGCCACGAGGTCGGCCGGCACTTCGCCGACATCGAGGCCCTGCACACCTACGAGGGCACCGAGACCGTCCAGGCCCTGATCATCGGCCGCGACCTGACCGGCGTCTCCGCCTTCGCCTGAGAGGATCACCTCCATGACACAGCCCGCCATGACGCAGCATCCGCCCCAGGCCCAGCCCGGGCCCGCACCGGCCGCCCCGGCAGACGTCCACGCCGCCTCCACCGAACCCCTCACGCCCCTGGGATTCCTGGGCCGGGCCGCCGCCGTGTTCCCGGACCGCGAGGCCGTGGTCTACGGGGCCCGCCGCTCCACGTACCGCGAGTTCGCCGCGGAGGTCCAGCAGCTGGCCCGGGCCGTGCGGGCACGGATCCAGCCGGGTGAGACGGTCACGGTGATCGCCCCGAACATCCCGGCCATGCTCATGGCGCACTTCGCCGTGCCCCTGGCCGGGGGCGTGCTCAGCCCGCTCAACCCGCGGCTGACCGCCCGGGAGCTGGCCTACATCCTGGAGCACTCCGAGGCCCGGGTCGTGTTCGCGGACGGTGACGTCGTGGCCACGGTGCGCGACGTCGTCGGGAACCTCCCGCAGGCCCCCCTGGTGGTCGAGATCGTGGACACCGACGCCGGGCACGCCGGCCCGGTGGACCCCGACGCCGGCTCGCTCACCTACGAGGACTTCCTCGCCCAGGGGTCGGCCGGCCCCGAACTGCCCTGGCGGGTGGCGGACGAGCAGGCACCGATCACCCTGAACTACACCTCCGGCACCACCGGACCGCCCAAGGGCGCGCTCTACACCCACCGCGGCGCGTACCTGGCGGCCGAGGGCGCGGTGTTCCACAACGGCTACACCGGGGCCACGCGCTACCTGTGGACCCTGCCGATGTTCCACTGCAACGGCTGGTGCACCCCGTGGGCCGTGACGTCCGCGGCGGGCACCCACGTCTGTCTGCGGGCCGTGCGGCAGGACGCCATCTGGGACGCGTTCGACCACGAGGGCATCACCCACCTGTGCGGGGCGCCGATCGTGTGCGCCATGATCCACGAGTCCGAGCGCGCCCGCCCCCTGGACCGGGAACTGCGGATGACCACCGCGGGGGCCGCACCGCCGCCGTCGGTCATCGAGGCGCTGGAGTCGCTGAACATCACCCCCGTGCACGTCTACGGGCTGACCGAGGTCTACGGTCCGTTCACCATCTGCGAGCCGCAGCCGGCGTGGGCGCGGTTGCCCGCCGCCGAGCGGGCACGGCTGATGGCCCGGCAGGGCGTGCCCATGGTGCACGCCGGGGAGGTGGCCGTCATGGACGCGGACCTGAACCGGGTGCCCGCCGACGGCGAGACCCTCGGCGAGGTGGTGCTGCGCGGCAACGGCGTGATGAAGGAGTACTTCAAGAATCCCGAGGCCACCGCGGAGGCCTTCCGGGGCGGCTGGTACCACACCGGTGACCTGGGGGTGATGTACCCGGACGGCTACATCCAGCTGATGGACCGGGCCAAGGACATCATCATCTCCGGCGGGGAGAACATCTCCTCCATCGAGGTGGAGGGCGTGCTGCACGCCCACCCGAAGGTCTCCGACGTGGCCGTGGTGGGTGTCCAGGACGACCGGTGGGGTGAGCGCCCGGTGGCGTTCGTGGTGACCGAGGCCGGTGCGCAGGTCACCGCCGACGAGTTGCGGGCCCACTGCCGGCAGGGCCTGGCCGGGTTCAAGGTCCCGGACCGGGTCGAGTTCGTGCAGGAGCTGCCGCGCACCGCCACCGGCAAGATCCGCAAGAACACCCTGCGGGCGCTGCAGGACGGGGACGGCGCCCCGGCGGCGGGCTGAGCCCACCGAGGGGCGGTGGACCGCCCGCACCGGGGGGCGTGCCCCACCCCGTGACGAGGATGCCGTGCCGGCGACGTCACCCGGTGCCGATGTCCTGATGGCGTCATCGGGCGTCATCCGCGGGGTGCGCGAGCGGGACGGGCGGGCTATGTGACCCGCGGTGGCGAAACATGACCCCGACGGTTGGCCCGGCGCAGGCCGCCGCCTACGGTGGCTGCAGAATCACGAGATCCGGTGTCAAGCCCTGGCTGGCCGGACGGCAACCCTCTCTTCCGTAGTGGGGTGCTCCAGGTGATGATTCGGCCCGTACGCGACCGCTGCGGGCAAGTACGGCACCACCTCGGGGGACACCACGCGCGGCCGCGGGCCGGGCATCCCCCGCGCGGCCCGCACGGGCCCCGGGTGCCACGGATGACCGAAAGGCTCCCTCGTGACCCACACCGCCACCCCGCAGGACACCCCAGTCCCCGGTGACGCCCCCCGGGCCGGACTGCCCCGCTTCGAGGAGCTCAGGGCCGCCACCGCCGGGACACCGCCCACGGACGCGCAGCTCAGCGAGCACTTCGCCCCCGTCTTCCGGCTCATCGCCGAAGGGGCCCACCAGCGCGAGCAGGACCACGAACTGGCCTTCGCCGCGATCGAGCACCTGCGCGGCTCGGGATTCACCCGGGTCCGCCTCGCCCGCGACCGCGGCGGGATCGGGGCCAGCCTTCCCCAGCTCACCGGCCTGCTGGTGGACCTGGCCGCCGCGGACTCGAACCTGCCGCAGGCCCTGCACGGGCACTTCATGTTCACCGAGCAGCACCAGAACGAGTCCCAGGGAGCAGTGTCGGAGTGGTGGCTCGCCGAGGTGGCCGCGGGGAGGATCTTCGGCAACGCCCTCGTCGAGTTGCCGCCCTCCGCGGGCAGGCGTCCCGTGCGCTGGGTCGACGTGGACCCGGACACCGCCCAGGCGGCCGCGGCGGTCGGGGACACCGAGATCGCGGAGATCACGGGGGACAAGTTCTACTCCACCGGGGCCGTCTTCGCCGACTACCTGCTGGTGACGGCCACCCGGCCCGGCCGCGAGGACGAGGGACCGATCTTCGCCATCGTGGACGCGAGGGACCGGGGCGTGACGCGCACCGATGACTGGAACGGCTTCGGACAGCGACTCACCGCCTCCGGCACCACCACCTTCGACGACGTCCCCGTGCGTGCGCACCGGACCCAGGAGTTCAACGTCCCCACCGGTGTGCTGGCCTATGCGGTGCTGTGGGTCGTGCTGGCCGCCACGCAGGCCGGCATCGGCGTGGCCGCGCTGTCCTCGATCACGGACTTCGTGCGCGCTCGCCGGCGCACCTACGACCACGCCACCGCCGAGACCCCTGCCGAGGACCCGCTGGTCCACCAGGTCATCGGCTCCGTCTCCGCCAAGGTCTCCGCCGCCCGGCACATCGTGACCGGTGCCGCCGCCGTCGTCGAGGACTCCTACCGGAGCGTGCGCGGCCACCTGGACCTCGAGGACCCGGTGGTGCTGGACGCCCACACCCGCGCCAACGTCGCCCTGTCCGAGGCCACCGTCGTGGTCTCGGAGCTGATCCTCGAGGCCACGAACCAGATCTTCGAGTCCGGTGGCGCCTCCGCCACGGACGCCTCGCGGCACCTGCACCGGCACTGGCTGAACGCCCGCACCGTCGCCAGCCACACCCCGCTGATCTACCGCACCCAGGCGGTCGGGGACCACCGGATCAACGGCACCGTCCCGCCGTTCCACTCCACCGCCCGCAACTCCGACCCGCGGGCCGGCGCCACGGCCGCCGGCGCGGGAGCGCCCACCGCATCCACCACCGAAGGAGCATGATGACCACGACATCCGAACGACGCGCCCCGCTCGCCGGTTCCCCGGCCACGGCAGGGACACCCGGCCGGCCCGCGGACCACCCCGCCGACCGGTCCGCAGCGCGGTTCGTGCAGGTCCGCGAGCGCCTGGACCCGGTCTTCCGGTCCATCGCATCGAGCGCGGCCGCGCGGGAGGCGGACCGGATCATCGACCGCGACGCCGTGCGCCGCCTCGCCGAGGCCGGCTTCACCTCGTTGCGCGTGCCGGTGGAGTACGGCGGCGCCGGCCTGAGCTTCGCCCAGTCCGCGGAGCTGATCGTCGAGCTCGCCGCCGCGGACTCCAACCTGACCCAGGCGCTGCGTGCCCACCTGATCAACCAGGAGAACGTGCTGGGCCACCCGGACGCGGCCTTCCGGGACCGCTGGCTGCGCCGTCTGGGCGCGGGGGCCGTCGTCGGGAACGCCATCACCGAGGTCAACAACGCGGTGGGGGAGGGGACCACCCGGCTGGTGCAGGACGCCGAGGGCACCTGGCGGCTCAACGGCACCAAGTACTACTCGACCGGGTCCCTGTACGCGGACTGGATCATCGTGGCGGCGGTCGACGCCCGCGGTGAGGAGATCGCCGCGACCGTGCCCGCGGACGCCCCCGGTGTCCGGCTCCTGGACGACTGGGACGGGTTCGGCCAGCAGCTCACGGCCTCGGGGACCACGGTGTTCGACAACACCCCGGTCGACCCGGAGGAGGTCTACACCTCCGGCCTGGACGACGGCACCCGCGTGGCCACCGGCCAGGCGTCCTGGCAGTTCCTGCACCTGGCGACCCTGACGGGCATCGCCGAGGCGATCGTGCGTGACGCCGGGGACTACGTACGCGGCCGGCGCCGGTCCTTCAGTCACGGGGTGACCGAACTGCCCCGTGACGACGCCCAGGTGCTGCAGGTGGTCGGTGAGCTCTCCTCGGCGGCCTTCGCCTCCCGCGTGGCGCTCGACGCGGTGGTCACCGCCCTGGGAGGAATCCTCGAACGCGAGGCCGGGGGCGAGGTGCTGCCGGAGGAGGACGTCAACGCCCTGTACGTCCGCGTCTACCAGGCCCAGCAGGTGATCGCGAAGAACGTGCTGGCCGCCGCGACCCAGCTGTTCGAGGTGGGCGGGGCCTCGGCCACGAGCCAGTCGAGGCGCCTGGACCGGCACTGGCGCAACGCGCGCGTGCTGGCCAGCCACAATCCGCTCATCTACCGCGCGCGGATCATCGGCGAGTGGGAGGTCAACGCCACCCCGCCGTCGCGGTCCTACCGCATCGGTTCCGCCTGACCCACGGTCCTGGCCTGCGCCACCGGCCCCCGTCGTGCACCGCACGGCGGGGGCCTTCGCGTGCCCGGCCCGCGCAGATGTCGCCGTATGTCCCCCCGGCGTCATGGAAGGACCCGGTGGCCCTCGCCCCGGCCGGGGATGACGGGACGTTAACCGGTGCCGGCGGATCCCTTGGCGGGACCGGCGCCGGGGTCTACGCTCGGTAACGGAATCACGAGATCCGGCCATAAGCCCTGGCTGACCGGACAGCAACCCTCTCGCTGTAGTGGGGTGCTCCAGGTGATGATTCGGCCGGCACGCACCCGTGACCGGCAAGTACGGCACCCCGCCCGGTGCATCGAGGCCGCCTGCGCGCGCCCCGGTGCGTTCCGGGCATCCCCGGAGTGCCACCGACCGGGAAGAGACACCATGGCCCCCATCGCCCGCACGCCCCTGCACTTCAACGCTTTCGTCATGAACACCACCAGTCACATCCACCACGGCCAGTGGCGTCGCCCCGACGCCGGGCAGGCCGAGTTCACCGACGTCCGCACCTGGATCGACCTGGCCCGCACCCTCGAGGCCGCGAGGTTCGACGCCATGTTCTTCGCGGACGTCGTCGGCCACTACGGCGACGCCGACGCCGACTACTCCGTGTACGTCAACGAGGGCCTGCAGATCCCCTCCAACGACCCGACCGTGCTGCTCGGCGCGCTGGCCGTGGTGACCGAGCACCTGGGCCTGGCCACCACCTCCAACGTCTTCCAGTCCCACCCGTTCCAGTTCGCCCGCCAGCTCTCCACGCTCGACCACATCTCGAACGGCCGGATCGCCTGGAACATCGTCACCGGGACCCAGGACAACGGTTCACGCAACTTCGGCCTGCCACGGCTGACCGACCACGCCGAGCGCTACGCCTGGGCCGAGGAGTACGTGGACGTCGCCTACAAGCTCTGGGAGGGCTCGTGGGACGAGGGAGCGGTCGTCAAGGATCGGCAGGGCTCCCGGTACTCGGACCCGGCGAAGGTCCACAAGATCCACCACGAGGGCCGGCGCTACTCGGTGGAGGGCCCGCACCTGCCCTCACCGTCCCCGCAGCGGACACCGCTGCTGTACCAGGCGGGATCCTCCGCCTCCGGCCGGGACTTCGCCGCCCGCAACGCCGAGGCCGTGTTCCTCATCGCGGCGACCCCGGACATCGCCCGCCAGCAGATCGAGGACACCCGCCGCCGCGCCGTCGAGGCCGGCCGGGCACCGGAGGACATCAAGTTCTTCCAGGGCCTGAGCTTCGTCATCGGCGAGACGGAGCAGCAGGCCCGGCGCACGCTGGCCGAGTACGAGGAGTACGCCTCCGTGGAGGGCTACCTGGCCCACGCCGCCCTGGTCGACCCGGACGGCCGTGTCTACCCTCCCGAGACCCCGTTGAAAGACCTGGAGACCAACACCCAGAAGGGCTTCTCCGAGTGGACCTCCAAGGCCATCACGGACCGCGAGCCCGTGGTCGCCGACGTCGCCTGGCGCAGCCACCGCAACAACCGCCTGGTGGGCACCCCCGAGCAGATCGCGGACCGGCTCCAGGACTGGCAGGACGCCGGCGTGGACGGCATCAATGTCATCAACTGGGTGATCCCCGGTTCCTTCGAGGAGTTCGCGGACCAGGTCCTGCCCGTGCTGCGCGAGCGCGGCCTGGCGCAGTCCGAGTACGCGCCGGGCACCCTGCGCCAGAAGCTCTTCGGCCGGGACCGCCTGCCCCAGACGCACCCGGCCGCCCGGTACCGGGGCGCCTTCGCCACCGTGCCGACCGGGGCCTGAGCCCCACCACCCACTTCTGCCTGCGCTGGATCACGGCGAAAGGAACCCCATGAGCACCCCACCTTCCCCGAGCGCGCCCGGACTCCGGACGACGCCCCGCACCCCTCGACTCCCCGGGCCCCGGACCACCGGGCTCGCCGTCCTGACCGCGGCCACGCTGGTCCTGAGCGCCTGCGCCGCAGGTCCCGGCACCGGTCGCGGCGCCGGAACGGATCCCGACGCCGGCCCGGACCAGGCGGCGCTGACCGGCGCCGCCGGGGCCGGGCCTGTCCATGGCGGCGTGATCGAGTACGGCCACCTCCAGGAGCCCAACTGCATCTTCGGCGGCTGGATCCAGGAGAACTTCACCGCCCGCCAGGTCCTGGACAACCTGGTGTCCCACACCGAGGACGGCTCGGTGGTCCCCTGGATCGCCACCGGCTGGGAGGTGTCGGAGGACGGCCGGGCCTGGACGCTGCGGCTGCGCGAGGACGTGACCTTCACGGACGGCACCGCCCTGGACGCCGAGGCCGTGGCCTACAACTTCGATTACTGGCTGGACGGCGGCAACGGCACCGCCGCCGCCCACCTCGGCGGGTTCTACGACCACTCGGAGGTGCTGGACGAGCACACCGTCCGGATCCACCTGTCCGCCCCGTTCTCCCCGTTCCTGTCCACCATCTCCCAGTCCTACTTCGGCCTGCAGTCACCCACGGCCCTGCAGTCCCGCACCGATGAGGAGAACTGCACCGAGCCCATCGGCTCCGGGCCGTTCACCGTCAAGGACTGGAAGCGCGGGGAGTACATCGAGTTCGAGCGCAATGACGACTACGACTGGGCGCCGCAGAACGCCCGGCACCAGGGCCCGGCCCACGTGGCGGGCATCCGGTGGAACATCGTTCCGGACAACACCTCCCGGTACGGTTCGCTGCTGTCCGGGGAGATGGATGCGATCGGCGAGGTGCCGGCCGTGAACATCGCCCAGGCCCGCGAGGACTACGACTTCACGCAGTACATCACCCCGGGCCGGCCCGTGGTGATGAGCCTGAACACGCAGCGGGGCATCTTCACGGACCAGCAGGTCCGCCAGGCCCTGAGCTTCGCCACGGACCGGGAGGCCAACGTGGCCTCGGCCTTCCTCGGCACCGTCCCCTTCGAGCCCAGCGGCTACCTCTCCCAGACCACCCCGGACTACGACGAGGACGCCGCCGCCGAGTACCCGTTCGACCTGCACCGGGCCAACGAGCTGCTGGACCAGGCCGGCTGGACCGGCCGGGACCCCGACGGGACCCGGACGAAGGACGGCCGACGCCTGCAGGCGCTCGTGGTCTACGGCCTGAACAGCATCATCACCCCGGACGGCAACACCGTGATCCAGAACTTCCAGGAGCAGGCACGGGCCGCAGGCTTCGACCTGGTGCTGCGCCCGGGCACGCCGTCCGAGTTCTTCGGGGGTGCGTTCTCCACCCCGGAGAGCTATGACGCCCAGGTGGGGTACTGGACGAGCCCGCACGCCGGGATCCTGAACATCAACTACCGCCCCTCCACCGAGGAGGCGCCGAACGGGGCCAACACCACGTTCCTGGACGAGTCCCGGGTGTTCGCGACCATCCAGTCCGCGCTGCAGGCCCCCACGCCCGAGGAGGTCACGGAGCGGTTCTCCCAGGCCCAGCACGAACTCAGCGAACTGGCCCCGGCGATCGGCCTGTACACCCAGACCAACACGCTGGCCGTGGGCGGGGACGTCACGGGTCTCTGGCTCGACCCCGCCCAGGGCGGCCCGGTGTTCCACGACGCCCATTTCACCTCCCAGGACGCCCGGGACGCCTCCGGCACCCTCACCCCGGACACCGCAGACATCCCGGACACCGCAGACAGTGCGGACGCCCCGGTCGAGAACGAGGACTGACCCATGTCCCTGAGCACCCGACACCCCAGCCCGTCACCCACCGTCCCACCGCCGGTGCACCCGGCATCAGCCCCCGTATCGCACCCCGCCTCACCCCCCGCCTCGTCCCCCGCTGCGGACCCGGTGGCAGCACGGGACCGCCCGCCCCGCGGCAACCGGCCGTCACCGGCCGCGGTGGCCCTCGCCGTCGGCCGCAAGGCCCTCGGGGCCGTGTTCGTCGTGTGGGCGGCGGCCACCATCACGTTCCTCATCCAGGTCCTGCTGCCCGGTGACCGCGCCACCCTGTTGCTGAACCAGCAGACCGGCCAGGTCCAGGAGCGCACCCCGGAGGAGCTCGCGCCGATCAACGAGGCGTTCGGGTTCGACGATCCGCTGATCGTGCAGTACCTGGACTTCCTGGGCGGCCTGCTGCGCGGCGACCTGGGGATCTCCTACACCCTCTACCAGCCCGTCACCACCGTGATCGGCGACCAGATCGCGCCCACCGTGGTGCTGACCTTCACGGCCCTGGCCATCGCCTGGGTGATCGCCGTGGTGCTCCTGGTGCTCACCGCCCGGCGCACCCCCTGGGTCTCGAGGATCTTCTCCGGCCTGGAGTCCGCGGCGGCGGCGCTGCCGCAGTACTGGCTCGGCATCATCCTGCTGGTGGTCTTCGCCCTGTGGCTCGGGATCTTCCCCGTGGTCTCGGGCAGCGGCGCGGCCGGCCTGGTGCTTCCGGCCCTGACGCTCGGCATCCCGCTGGCCGGCTTCCTCGCCCAGGTGATGCGCACCGAGTTCGAACGCACCCTGGACGCCCCCTTCGTCCTCACCGCCCGCGCCCGGGGCATGTCCGACGGGGGCGTGAGACTGCGCCACGTGCTGCGCCACTCCCTGCTGCCGGGCCTGAGCCTGACCGGGTGGGCGGTCGGGGCCCAGTTCTCCGCGGCCGTGATCGCCGAGAACGTCTTCGCCCGCCCCGGCCTCGGCCGGGTCCTCGTCACCGCGGTCAACGGCCGCGACCTCCCGGTGGTGTGCGGCGTGGTGATGCTCGTGGCCGTGATCTACGTGATCACCAACCTCGTGGTGGACACCGCCTACATCCTCGTCGACCCCCGCCTGAAGGAGGCAGCATGAGCACCACGCCCCTGACCCCCGCACCTGCCGGCCGGGTGTCCGTCCCCGGTGGCCCGGCATCGCCCACCCCGGGTCCCGGCACCGCGGACCGCACCGCCCGCGCCTCCGCGTCCTGGCGCCGCGTGCCGGCCACCGTCTGGATCGCCGGCGCGTTCGCGATGCTGCTGGTGATCGCCTCGTTCGCCCCCGGGCTGCTGGCGACCGCGGACCCCCGGGCCATCGACCTGGACGCCCCGCTGGCCCCGCCGGGGCCGGACCACTGGTTCGGCACGGACCAGTCCGGCCGGGACCTCTACTCGCGGATCGTCCACGGCACCGGGTCCTCCCTGCTGATCGGCCTGGGCGCCACCGGCGTGGGGGTGGGGCTGGCCGTGGTCCTCGGGTCCTGGGCCGCGCTCGGTGGCCGCTGGGCGGACGCGATCATCGGCCGCGGCATCGAGGTGCTGTTCGCCTTCCCGATCCTGCTGCTGGCCATGGTGTTCATCGCCGTCTACGGGCCGTCGGTGCAGACCCTCATCCTGGCCGTCGGCCTGGGCATCGCCCCCGGTTACGCCCGGATGGTCCGCGCCCAGGTGATGTCGGTGCGCCGCTCCGGTTACGTCCAGGCCGCCCGCGCGCTGGGCCACCACCCGGCGAGGATCCTCACCCGGCACGTGCTGCCCAACGCGCTGCGCCCGCTGCTGGCGGTGCTGACGCTGGGCATCGGCCAGTCCATCGTCTGGGCCTCCGGCCTGGCGTTCCTCGGCTTCGGCGTGGCCCCGCCGTCGCCGGAGTGGGGTGCCCTGCTGGAAGCCGGGCGCCCCTACATCACCGCCGCCTGGTGGCTGGAGATCATCCCGGGACTTGCCGTCCTGGCCGCCGCCCTGACCGCCACCGTCCTGGGCCGCCACGTGGAGTCCACCCTCGAAGGAGACCGCTCATGAACGCCCTGATCGACACCGTCATCCCCGCCCTGGCCCCCGCAGGATCCGTCCGGTCCACCACCGGCCCGGGCGCCCCCGCCACCTCAGGACCTCCCGCCACCGCGGTCGCACCCGCCGGCACCGGCGCCCTGGCCGTCCTGGAGGACCTCAACGTCTGGTTCACCGACGCCCTCGGCCGTCGCCGCCACGTGGTCCACGACCTCTCCGTGGACATCCGTCCCGGCGAGTGCGTGGCGGTCATCGGTGAGTCCGGGTCCGGCAAGTCGGTGACCGCCCGCACGCTGATCGGCCTGACCGGCCCGAACGCCCACGTGGAGGCCACCACCGCCACCCTCTTCGGCCGGGACGTGCTCACGCTGCAGGACGGGGACTGGAAGTCCATCCGCGGCCGGGACGTGGGCTTCATCCTCCAGGATGCGCTGGTCTCCCTGGACCCGCTGCGCACGGTGGGCGCCGAGATCGGGGAGTCCCTGCGCCTGCACGGGGTCCGGGGCCGTGCCGAGCGTTCCGCCCGGGTGGAGCAGCTGCTGGCCGAGGTCGGCGTTCCGGAGCCGCGGCTGCGGGCCGGTCAGCGTCCCGACCAGCTCTCCGGGGGCCTGCGCCAGCGGGCGCTGATCGCCTCGGCCATCGCCAACCATCCCGCGCTCGTGGTGGCCGACGAGCCGACCACCGCCCTCGACGTCACCGTCCAGGCCCAGGTGCTCGACGTCCTGGCCCAGCGCAAGGACCAGGGCACCGCGATCCTGCTGATCAGCCACGACTTCTCCGTGGTCGGCCGGCTGGCCGACCGGGTGCTCGTCATGCAGGGCGGCCGGATCGTCGAGTCGGGCACGGCGGCGGAGGTGCTGGCGGACCCGCAGCACCCCTACACCCGCCAGCTGCTGGACGCCGTGCCCTCCGGCCACACCAAGGGCGAGTACCTCACCGAGGCCGGCCGGGGCCGGGCCGTCGAGCGGACCGGCGATCGGCCCGGGGGGACGGTGCCGGCCGGCACGCGGAGGGCCGAGGCGGGGCCTCCCGCCGTGCTCACCGCGCGCGGGCTGACCAAGTCCTACCGGGGGCCGGACGGGAGGGACCGGGCCGTGGTCCGGGACGTCTCCTTCGACGTGCGGGCCGGGCAGACCCTGGGCATCGTGGGGGAGTCCGGGTCCGGCAAGTCCACCACGGCCTCCATGGCCCTGGGCTTCGTGGCCCCGGACGCCGGCACCGTGCTGCTGGAGGGGGCGCCGTGGAGCGAGCTGTCCGTCGCGGGGCGCCGGCCGCGGCGCCGGGAGGTCACCGTGGTCTACCAGGACCCGTTGAGCTCCTTCGACCCGCGCTGGACCGGCCGGCGGATCCTCACCGACGCCCTCGACGCCGGCTCGGCCCCCGGGCCGTTCGCCTCGGGCCGGGCACGGCGGGCCCACCGGGCGGAGCTGGCCGAGCGGGCCGACCACTGGGCGCGACTGGTGGGCCTGGCCCCCGAGCACCTCGCCAAGCACCCGCTGCGGCTGTCCGGGGGCCAGCGGCAGCGGTTGGCCATCGCCCGGGCGCTGGCACCGGAACCGCGGGTCGTGGTGCTGGACGAGGCCGTCTCCGCCCTGGACGTCTCCGTCCAGGCCCAGGTGCTGGACCTGCTCACCGAACTGCAGGAGACCCTCGGCACCACCTACCTGTTCATCTCCCACGACCTGGGCGTCATCCACCACATGAGCGACGAGATCCTGGTGATGAAGGACGGCGAGGCGGTGGAACACGGACCGGCCGACGAGGTCTTCGGTGCCCCGCGCCACCCGTACACCCGGGAGCTGCTGGAGTCCCTCGAGCAGCTGTCCACGCACGTGGCGTCCCGCTAGGGCGGCACCGCGGCCACCCCGGTGACACGTTCCCGCGCTCCCGGACCCGGTGGGCGCGGGAACGTGTCACAGCGATGAGGGGGCCCGCCGGGACGAGGCGTAGTACCGTCCGAGCACCTCGTCCTTCAGGTCCCAGAACGTCCCGTCCTGGATGGCGGCGCGCATCCGGTCCACCAGGCGGACGGTGAACCGCTCGTTGTGGAGGGAGATCAGCGTGTGGGACACCATCTCCTTGGCCTTGATCAGGTGGTGGATGTAGGCCCGGGTGTAGTGCGCGCAGGTGTAGCAGTCGCAGCCCTCCTCCAGGGGGGAGAAGTCCCGCTTGTAGCGCGCACCGGGCAGGTTGAAGCGGCCCTCGGCGGTGTAGAACGCGCCGGTGCGGGCCACGCGGGTGGGGGAGACGCAGTCGAAGGTGTCCGCCCCGTTCTCCACCGCCGTGAACAGGTCGTCCGGCTCGGAGATCCCCAGCAGGTGCCGCGGCTTGTCCTCGGGCAGTTCCTCCACGCACCAGCCCACGATCGTGCCGAGGTTCTCCTTCTCCAGCGCCCCGCCGATCCCGTAGCCGTCGAAGCCGTGTGAGGTGACCCCGCCGTCGTCGGGGAACTCCGTGGTCATGGCGGCCAGGTCCCGGCAGGCCTTGCGCCGCAGGTCCTCGTACTGGGCGCCCTGGATGACCCCGAACAGGGCCTGGTAGGGCTTCGCCGCGCGCTCGCCGGTCAGGCGGGCGTGCTCGTCCAGGCAGCGCTGGGCCCAGCGGCGGGTGCGCTCCAGCGCCTCCTCCTGGTAACCGCGCGAGTTGTGCAGCGTGGTCAGCTCGTCGAAGGCGAACATGATGTCCGCGCCCAGCTGGTGCTGGATGCCCACCGAGACCTCGGGGGTGAACCGGTGCCGGTCCCCGTTCAGGTGGGACTTGAACCAGACCCCGTCCTCGTCCACGTTGGCCAGCCGCTCCTTGCCGGGGGCCACCGCGTCGTCCGCCCCCTGCCCGGACGGTGCGGCCGGTCCCTTCATGTCGATCACCTTCTTGAACCCCGAGCCCAGGCTCATCACCTGGAAGCCGCCGGAGTCCGTGAAGGTGGGCCCGGACCAGTTCATGAACGCCCCCAGGCCGCCGGCCTCGTCGAGGATGTCCGGGCCGGGCTGCAGGTACAGGTGGTAGGCGTTGGCCAGCAGCGCCTGGGCGCCGATCTCGCCCATCGCCTCCGGCAGGACGGCCTTGACGGTGGCCTGCGTGGCCACGGGGATGAACGCGGGGGTCTGGATCAGCCCGTGCGGGGTGGTGATGGTCCCGGTGCGCCCGGCCATCGCGGTCCCGTCCGGACCGGTCAGCCGGCTCCCGACGACGAAGCCGGCGTCCCGCGGCGAGGCCGGGGCCGGCATGTCACCGGCCTCACGGTCACGGGTCTGGTGGGTCACTTCAGGGCGGGAGTCAACGGTTTCAGGCACGTCCTCCATGGTATGTATCAGTCAGGAGCCATCAGGACCACCACGGGAGAGGGGAGGCGTGCATGCGGATGTCGGACCTCAACCCGGTCCCGTCGCTGTTCACCATCGCGCCGGCGAACAAGGACCACGAGGTCGGGATCCGCTGCGGCATCACGGTGCTGGTCCCGCTGCTGGTGCTGCTGCTGATGGACCGGATCGACCTGGCGATCTTCGCCTCCTTCGGGGCGTTCACCGGCATCTACGGCCGCAACACCACGCACGGGGTCCGGTTGCACATGCAGTTGCGGGCCGGACTGTTGATGATCGCGGTCATCCTGGCGGCCACCCTGGCCGGACGCAGCGGCGTCTCCGAGTCCGAGAGCCCCTGGGCGCTGGTCGGCCTGACCACCGTGGTGGCCGGCCTCTGCACGGTGGTCGCCGGGTACTGGAGGCTGCGCCCGGCGGGCTCGCTGTTCCACATCTTCGCCTTCGCCGCCGTGGCCTCGGTGCCCTACCAGCCCCCGCTCGGCGAGGCGATGCTGACCGCGGTGGCCGTGGTGGCGTGGGCCGTGGTGGTGGGCCTGGGCTCGCGCGTCCTGCCGTCCCGCCGGCAGCCGATCACCTGGACCCCCCGGGACCGGTCCACCTCGGACGAGCACCGGATCATCTGGCTCGAGGCCCTGTGGTACGCGATCGCCGCCGGGACCGCGGGTTCCCTGGCCACGGCGCTGGGGCCCGCGCTGGGCATCGAGCACAACTACTGGGCCATGGTCGCCGCCGTCGTCCCGCTGGCCGGGCACTCCACCCGGTACCGCGTCAACCGCGGCCTGCAGCGGGTCATCGGCACCTTCCTCGGGCTGATCCTGATGGCCGGGATCCTCTGGCTCCGGCCGGAGCCCTGGCTGATGATCCTCATCATCGCCCTCTTCCAGACCCTGGCCGAGCTCTACATCGCCCGGCAGTACGTGCTGGCCCAGGTGGTGGTCACCCCGCTGGCGCTGCTGTCCACCGTCCTGGTCACGGTGGGCACCGGTTCACCGGTCGACGGCCCCGCGCTGCTGAGGGACCGGTTCATCGAGACCGTCATCGGCGCGGCCGTCGGCGTGGCCTGCGTGCTCTACCCCTGGGCCTGGCGCAAGTGGGTCCGGCACGACGCCGACCCGGCCACCGAGGCCCGCGACTGAGTCAGGCCTCGGGGCCGGCCGCCGCCTGCCGGTCCGCGAGCTCGCGGAGGGCCTGGACCTCGAGCCGGACCAGGCGGTCCAGCTCCTCGCCGGTGTAGGTCTCGGAGCCCCCGCGGGCCCGCAGGTAGAACAGCGTGGAGAGGCGGGACTCGCGCCACCCGCGCTCTGCCGCGAGGTCCCCGGCGCTCTCGGCGCGCAGGATCTCCCGGTCGTAGAGGTTCGGCTCGTTGAGCTGGCGCTGGCGGAACTCCGCCTGCCGCTGGGCGCGGATGGGGTCCGGCTCGGCCTCGTCGGGCTCGCGCAACCGCGCCCCGGTCGCCTCGGCCTCGGCCCGCTCGCCGCGGTGGTGGTGGATGTTCGCGGCCAGCGCCAGGGCCGACTCGATCGACTTCCACCGGCCCATCGCCCCGTCGAAGGGCAGCGAGGTCAGCAGCGTGGTCGCCTGCAGCGCGCCGTCGGAGTCGTCCAGGTCCACGAAGAGGTACCGGGCCATGGTGTCGATGTCCTCGAGCTGGGCACCCGAGCGCATGTTGATCCCGCGCGAGAGCTTGGCGGCCAGGGCCAGCAGGCGCTGGTCGTCGGGGTGGCGCTGGGCGATCTCCACCACGACGGACTCCGGGGACCCCGCCTGGACGGGGGCCAGGTCCGCCGCGGTGTCCAGTGCCGGGGCGGGCCGGTGGGTGCGCACCCTGATGGTGGAGCCGAAGGCGATCCGGACCTGCCGCTCGTCCGCCAGGGTGGCGATGACGAGGGCGGGGGTGCCGAAGTCGTCCCGGGTGATGCGGGTCTGCGTCACGGGGGCGGAGGGCTCACCCCTGCGGGTCAGGAACCGGTCACCGGGCTGGACCTGCTGGGCCTTGACGGAGCGCAGGTAGTCCCCGCCGATGTCGTGCCGGGACCGCGGGGAGGAGACGGGGCGCGCGGGGGAGGACGCGGCGGAGGCGGGCGAGGCGGCGGAGCCGGCGCCCGGGCCGGCCGTGTTCGGTGCGGACATGGGTCAGCGCCCCCAGCCCACGTGGGCCAGCGCCTGGCGCACCAGGTTGCCACGGCCGCCGATGAACTCGGCCTGGATCGCGTCGCTCAGCGCCTCCTCGGGGGTCAGCCAGGTCAGCTCGAGGGCGTCGCCGCGGGGCTGGCACTCACCGGTGACCGGGACGAGGTAGGCCAGGGACACCACGTGCTGGCGGTCGTCCGTCAGGCCCGTCTCGGACGGGGAGGGGAAGTACTCGGCCACCGTGAAGGGGGTGATCGAGGGCGGCAGCTGGGGCAGCGCCAGCGGGCCCAGGTCCTTCTCCAGGTGACGCATCAGCGCGGCCCGGACGGTCTCGCGGTACATCACGCGGCCGGACACGAAGGTGCGGCGCAGGTGCCCGCCGCCGTCGGCCAGGTACAGCAGGCCGATCTCCGACACGTACCCCAGGGCATCCAGGCGGACGGGCAGGGCCTCCACGTAGACCATGGGCAGGCGACGGCGGGCCTCGTAGAGATCCTCTTCCGACAGCCACCCGGGATTCGGGTCGGGGGTGCGAACACTCATGCCTCAGTTCTACCCGAGTCCGGGGCGCCGGTCACGCCGCCTGACCGGGGAGGCCCCAAACGGGCCTCAGCCCCGCCGCGCGTACCGCGCCCGGAAGTTCTCCAGCACCTTGCGCGGTTCGGTCACGGTGGCCGCCCGTACCCGGGCGAACAGCTCCTCGGCCTCGGCCGGGTCGTAGTAGCCGTTGTCCGCGTAGGTCTCCAGCCGGTACAGCAGTCCCTCCAGGTCCAGCTCCGGGTGGAACTGGGTGGCGTACTGGTGCCGGCCGATCCGGAACATCTGCACCGGGCAGGCGTCCCCGGCCACCAGCACCACGGCGTGCTCCGGCAGGGTGCGGATGGCCTCCTTGTGCCCCACGAAGGCCTCGAACTCCGGGTCCACGCCCGCCAGCAACGGGTCCGTCCTCCCCGCCTCGGTCAGGCGCACGACGACGGCCCCGGCCGGTTCCCCGAAGGTCCCGTCCACCGTGGCACCCTGGTGCAGCCCGAGGGTGCCGACCCCGTAGCAGGCGCCCAGGAAGGGCACGTCCCGCTCGAGGACGACGTCCAGCAGCCGGCGCAGCTCGGCCTCCACCACGATCTGCAGGTCGGACTTGAACTCGTCCGGGTCCGAGGAGGTGAAGGGACTGCCACCCACGATCACCCCGGAGTGCCGGGGCACCAGCTGCGCCCAGTCCAGGTCCGCCGTCCCGCCCGAGGACGGCCCCGCGGCCGCGACGACCCGGTCCAGCCGCAGCGTGACCAGCTCGCCGGGGCCGAAACCGCCCAGGACGGTGGTGGAGCGGACCTCGTCCGCGGCGACGGCGTCGTCCGCGCGAGTCTGGATCAGCAGGAAGGGCAGCACCTGAGTCAGGGTAGTCGCCGGTTCAGGACCGTCCCCACTTGCCGCCGTGGTAGGGCGCGGCGACGAACTGGCGGAAGCGGTCGTCCCCCAGGGACAGGGCCGCCTCGGCGGGCCAGTTCGGGCGCACCAGGGCGGCGCGGCCGATGCCGACGGCGTCCGCGCGGTCGTTGACCAGGACGGCCTCGGCCGTCTCGTCGGAGGTGATGGAACCGACGGTGGAGACGAACAGCCGGCGGGCGCCGCCGTCGGGCCCGTCCACCGTGAGGCCGCGCCCGGGTGCCAGGGCGAGGTCCTCGGTGCCCCGCTTCACGGCCTCGGCGAGGGGCACCTGGTACCCCGGGCCCTTCGGGCCGAGGTAGGTGTCCCCGATGCCACCGGAGGACAGGTCGACCCAGTCCAGCCCGTCGGCCACGAGCGTGCGCACCAGGCGCACGGTGTCCTCCGCGGCCCAGCTGCTCTCCACCCAGTCGGACCCCGAGAGCCGCAGGCCCAGGACCTTGTCACCGGGCCAGACCTCGCGGATGCCGGCGACCACGCGGCGCACCAGGCGGGTGCGGTTCTCGAAGGAACCGCCCCACTGGTCGGTGCGGTGGTTGGTGACGGGGGACAGGAACTGGTGCAGCAGGTAACCGTGCGCGCCGTGGACCACCACCGCGTCGAAGCCGGCGGCATCCGCGCGCCGTGCCGCGGCGACGAAGGCCGCGATGACCTCCTCGATCTCAGCCTCGGTCATCTCGCGGGTGGGCGCGGTCACGGAGACGGCGGGGATGCCCGACGGCGAGACGGTCTCCCAGCCGCCCTCCTCCGGCGGGATGGGGCCCTGGTCGAAACCGGGACGCGCCGGCCAGGTGGAGGCCTTGGACCCGGCGTGGGCCAGCTGGATCCCGGGCACGGCGCCCTGGGAGCGGATGAAGTCGGTGATCGGCGCCCAGGCGTCGCGTTGGGCGTCGTTCCACAGCCCGGTGTCCTGGTCGGAGATCCGCCCCTCGGGGACGACGGCGGTGGCCTCCGCCACGACCATGCCGAAGCCACCGGCCGCCCGCGCGCCCAGGTGGACCATCTGCCAGGGGCCGGGCACGCCGTCCTTCGTGCCCACGATGTACTGGCACATCGGGGGCAGGATCAGGCGGTTGCGGAGGGTCTGGCCGGCCACGGTGGCGGGTTCGAAGAGAAGGCTCATGCTGGGCACAACCACGCGGTGGCCCGGCCGTATTCCGCCGGTCCCCCGGCCGGCGCTTCCTAGAATGGCTCCCATGCCCTCCTTCCGTGTCCGCCTGCAGATCGGCGACCTGCTGCCCGGCCACGCCCCCGAGGAGGTCATGGCCACCGCGGAGGCCGCCCTGGCGTCCGTGTACACGGTGGAGGCCAAGGACCTGGAGGTGGTGGCCCGGGTGCCGCGGATCGTCCTGCGGTTCACGGTGCCGGAGTCCACCTGGGACGGGGAGAACCGCGCGGCCCTCAGTGCCGCGGCGCAGATGCGGCTGGCGGTGATGGAGGTGGCCACCACCGGGCGGCTCGAGGTCCTGCGCCGCGCCCGCGGCCGGTGGGAGCCGGTCGGCCCGGGACGATGAACGCCGGGCCGGGCCCGGCCCGCCCCGGAACGGTCAGACGTCGTCGACCGCGTGGCCCAGCGCCGCCCGGTGCTCGGCGTGGTTGATCCGGTAGCGCCGGTTCTCCGTGGCCAGCAGCACCACGAACAGGCCCATCGCGGCGACGATCGCGACCCACACGGAGTGCATGGATCCGACCAGTCGGGGTACCAGGATGGCCACCAGCCCCCAGGTCAGTCCCAGGGCGATGGTGATGCGTCCGCGCTCGGTCATGGCCATCATGGCCGTGCCCCAGACCACCACGACGATCGTGAGCACCGCCCACACCGCGCCCGGGATCCACAGCAGGTTCAGGCCCAGGGACTGCAGCCAGATGGAGGTGTTCGTGGCCGCGTAGATGACCGCCCAGCCGGTGAACAGGCCGATCATCCCGTCGGTGATGACCCGTTCCACCGGCGTGCGCGCGGTGTAGAGGTTCAGCTGGTGGATGGAGCCCACCAGCAGGGACGTCAGGGCCAGCCAGACGACGAGTTCGGCACCGAGCATGACCCCGCTGCGGGCGATCACGAACCACGCCACGGCCGCCACCATGGCCCCGGACACGCGCCACCCGGTGGTCCGCTGGCGCGCGGCGGCGGCCTGGGACGGCATCCACTGGTGGATGGTGTACACGCCCAGGGCGAGCCACAGCAGGGGCCAGACCAGCATGGCCCACGAGGCCATGGACAGCATCGAGTACCCGCCGGCGAAGCGGCCGCCGTGCAGGTCGTGGAGCCAGGGGCCGGTGGGGTCCTCGCCGAGGAAGCCGAGCCCGTAGATCCCGCCGGCCACGAACAGCAGCCAGGCGAGGGTCACGGTGACCTGGCGCAGCAGGTCGAGGAACCCCGGCAGGGGGTCCGGTTCACGGGAGGGCAGGTTGTAGGGCGGGATGTACCGGACGGCCTCGGGCTCCGGCTCACTTGCGTAGTCCCCGTAGCCGCTGTCGTCCCCGTAGGTCTCATGGGGCGCGTAGGCCGACGGTGCGGACCGGCCGCCCAGCGTGGCGGCCTCGATGGCCTGGGCCTTCTCCAGGATGCGGTACCGGTGCCGCCACTCCGGCAGGAAGATCCGGGCGCGGTCCAGCAGCTCGGCATCGGTGAGGTCCTCGCCCCGCTCCTCGAGCAGGGGACGGCGCTCCGCCGGGGGGACCCAGTCGGTACCGTCCGCCTCGCGGGCAGCGGCCTGCAACGCCCAGGTCTCCCGCTCGCGCTGGCGCCGGAGCCACTCCTCCTGCTCCTGGCGTTCCATCTCCAGGCGGAGGGCCTCCTCCTCGGCGCGCTGGGCCTCCAGCCGGCGCTCGGCCTCGAGCCGGGCCTCCTCCTCGGCGCGGCGCTGGGCCTCCAGGCGGGCCTGCTCCCGTGCGCGGCGCTCGGCCTCCAGGCGCTCGGCCTCGGCCCGCTCGGCGGCGAGCCGTTCGGCCTCCAGCCGTTCCTCCTCGGCGAGGCGTTCGGCCTCCCGCCGCTCGGCCTCGGCGCGCTCGGCGGCCTCGCGGCGGGCGATCTCGGCCTGCCGGCGCTCCTCCGCGCGGCGTTCACGTTCCTCGGCCAGGCGGACCTTGGCCTGTTCGTAGGCCGCCTTGGCATGGGCGGGGGACTCGTAGATCGCCTGGGAGACCTTGTCCCAGTCCGGTTCCCCGAGCCCGTCCAGCCACTCGTTGAGGGACTCCACGGGATTGACGGGTTCGCGCAGGTTGGCGTGGCGCAACCGCGCCTGGGCGGCCGTGACGCCCTCCGGCGCGCGGTGCCCGGGCGTCCCGCGGTCACCGCGGTCGACGGCCTCGACCCCACGGCCGTCCGGGCGTTCGTCCTGGCGGCCGACCTGCTCCCCGGACGGACCGTCGGACCGGCGGGCGGACGAGTGTCCGTCGGCGGGTTCCTCCGGGCGCGACCCGGAGACCGGGCCGGGCGACACCGGGCCGGTGGACCTGTCCGCTGCAGCCTTCATCCGGTGCAGCGCGGCCGAGGAAGAGGACGTCTCGTCCACCATTCACCCCTCCCTGGAGCGCCGCCGGACGGCGATCACCCCCGCAATGACCAACCCTAGAAGGGTACCCAACACCATGCCCACCACCGCGCTCGCCCATGTCGGAAGGCCAGTCGCGCTCCCGGTGACCCAGCCCAGGCCCACCATGTAGAGGGTCCAGACCAGGGCCCCACCGCCGGACAGCACCAGGAAGGGCCTCCAGGGCAGGGACGCGATCCCCGCGGTCGCCATCGAGGCGGTCCGCCCGCCGGAGACGAACCGCAGCACGAACAGCGTGGCGTAGCTGGGGGCCGGGCCGGCCCGGTCCAGCAGCCGCAGGATGCCCCGGTGGATGCGCTGGCCCCACGTGGCGCGGTCCAGCAGGCCGGTGAGCCGGTACCGGAACAGGGCGTAGAGCCCCACGTCCCCGGCCCAGCAGCCCAGCCAGGCGGCCAGCAGGGAGGGGGCGAGCCCCACGGTCCCGAGCTGCGCCATGGCCCCGGAGCCGATGACGAACAGCTCGCTCGGCACGGGGGGCACCGGCGCGTCCAGGGCCACCAGCAGCGCGGTCAGCGGGTGGAACCACCAGCCGAGGGACTCGATCCAGGCCGCGTCGAGCCCGGTCATGCCACGGGTCGTTCCCGCAGCCGCAGCCCGGAGCTGAACTGCCGCTGCTCACCCGTCAGCGGATCGGTGAAGCCGATGGTGTGGGCCAGCAGCTGCAGGGGCCGGTCGTAGTCGTCCGGGGCGGCGTCCAGCAGTCGCGGGTAGAACGGGTCGTTCAGGATGCCCAGGCCCAGTGCCGCCAGGTGCACGCGCAGCTGGTGGGTGCGTCCCGTCCTCGGGAACAACCGCAGGTGCGCGACGGCGGCGCCCGCCCAGGCACCCGTGGACACCCCGGTGCCCAGCAGCTCGATGCGGGTCTCGGCGTTGGCGCCGATGGTGGGCCGGTTGGTCCGCCGGCCCTTCCGGGCCGGGGTGCCGGGCGAGTGCCCGGAATGGAGCGGACCGTAGTCCAGGGTCCGGGCGGTCAGCACGCCCTTGACCTTGTCCATCCGGTTCCGGTAGGTCAACGGGAACCGGGCGGACAGCGTCTCGGGCCGTGTCCCGGCCTGCAGGGCGGCCACGGCCTCGTAGACCTTCCAGACCTGCCGGCGCTCGAAGAGCACCTGGTAGGCGCCGCGGGTGTCCGGATGGGTGGAGAACAGCACGACGCCGGCCGTCGCCCGGTCCAGGCGGTGCATCGGCACGAGGTGGTCCAGTCCCAGTTGGTTGCGCAACCGCACCAGGGCGGACTCCTGCACGAAGCGGCCGCCCGGGGTCGTGGGCAGGAAGTGCGGCTTGTCCGCCACCAGCAGGTGCTCGTCCTGGTGGAGGACGGTCACCTCGTAGGGGATGGGCTCCTCGTGGGGCACGGACCGGTAGTACCAGACGGACTCGTGCACCCCCAGCGGGGTGTCCTCGGCGACCACGGTCCCGTCGGCGGCGCGGACCTCGCCGGTGCGGAACCGCTCCACGATGCCCTCGGGGTCGACATGGCCCCAGCGGTGCAGCACGTAGTCCAGCACACTGTCCCAGCCCGAGGAGGGGAGCCGGAGGCGGGTGGCGTTGACGCCGTCGCGCACGGGCAGGGGAGGGGGAACGGACACGCCTCTAGTCTTCCAGACCAGGACGAGATCAATTACGCTCTCCTACTAACCAGTAAGTTCGAATTTACTAATTAGTAACCTGAATAAACCTTCCGGTAACACTTAAAACGGGCAAGAGTTCACCCTCGGACCACATTTAGAGCCATGGCAGTTCACATTTCCCGTGGAGACCCACATCACCATGAGACTGAAGGGGTAGCTGACCCCCGGAGGGGCGAGAAGACCGCCGCGGCGCACCAGGCCCATGGGTCCAGACAGTAGGAGATCACGATGTTGCAGTCCGTCATGAAGAACAGCCACGGGAGGCTCGTCTTCCCCTCCAATTTCATCCCGGAGCTGGATGTGACGGCACTGGACAGCCTGGACACGCTCGAGGAGGTCATCCAGCGGGACTTCGAGTCCAAGGCACCGAGCGGCACGGAGATCCTGCAGCGGATCGAACAGGGCAAGTACGCCCGGCGCTCCGACCTGCTGCGCGACATCGCCATGAACCTGTTCTGGACGAACCGGTACGCGATGACGATGTACGACAAGCACGTGACCCGGTGGAAGGACGTGCCGCGCAACCGCGAGGACGTCTACATCCCCGCGCTGACCCCGTGGGAGGACGGCGGCCGGAAGGTCGAGGCCGTGCGCGAGGTCTACCCCACCCTGGACGCGCGGTGGGACGCGACGGTCGAGGACGAGGTCTTCAAGACGCTCTTCGACGTGTTCGCGCATCGGAGGTTCCACGCCACCGAGCTGTCCGCGATCAAGCCGACGGTCGAGCAGATCCTGGCCGACCCGTCCCAGCTGGTGGCACGGATCACCGACTACGACCCCAACTACCCCGTGTTCCGGGACGAGGAGATCCTGGACGTCCACGAGGACGTCCCCCAGCTGGAGGCCCTGCGCCGCTGGTCGATGGTGCTGCACAACCAGTTCCCCTGGGACCGGTCGAAGACCGAGCTGGTCGAGGCCCGGGAGCTGCGGGACGAGGACTACGTGATCGTCTACCGTCCCAAGAGCCGTGACGTCCAGCGCTTCATCCGCCGCGCCACCACCGGCCACAGCGGACGCCGTCGCGCCGGGGCGCCGGCCGTCGAGGCCAAGGCCCCCGTCCGCCCGTACAAGCCCATCGTGGTGCGGGACCTGACCGTCCAGCCCCGGATCCTCGCCCTGGCGGTGGCCGGGGGCGAGGAGATCTGCACCAACGACGACCTGATCCGCAACTCCGCCTACAACTGGTCCCCGATGACCGCCGAGCAGATCGTGGACAAGACCGGGATCCGCGAGCGCCTCTACACCTTCTCCCAGGTGGAGGACCTGGCGCTGAACGCCGCCCGGTCCGCGCTGGACCACGCCGGCGTGGGGCCCGAGGAGGTCGGGGCGGTGATCGTGGCCACGTGCACCAACGATCGGCTGATGCCCTCGATCGCCACCTACGTCTCCGGGGAGCTGGGGATCCACCAGACCAACGCCTCCTACGACCTCATCGCGGCCTGCGCGGGGCTGCCGTACGCGCTCGCCGAGGCCACGCGCATCCTGCAGGACGTCGAGCGCCCGGTGCTGGTGGTCTGCGCCGAGAAGTTCTCGGACAAGATCGGCAACGTCCGGCCCTCGCGGATGATCTTCGGCGACGGCGCCGCGGCACTGCTCATCGGCGTCGCGCCCGAGGGTGAGACCCCGGACCTGGAGTACCTCAACACCTACGCGTCCGGCCCGGTGAGCCAGGTGAACTCGATCATCTGGCCCAACCCGGAGTTCGACAACAACCTCACCGTCTACGGGCCCGAGGTGAAGGACCTGGCCGGGCGGTACCTCGCCCAGATGCTGGGCGAGATCTCCGAACTGCCGGATCCCGACGGGCGGGCCTCCTCCCTGCTGGACAGCGTCGAGCTGATCGTGCCCCACCAGGCCAACAAGTCCATGGTCATCGACCTGGCCACGAAGTCCGGCCTGACCCCCGAGCAGCTGTTCTTCAACATCGACCGGGTGGGGAACACCTCCTCCGCGTCCATTCCCCTGGCGATCTTCGACGCGGTCCGCGACGGCGTGATCGACCGGCCCACCCGGATCTTCGCGCCGGGCTTCGGTGCCGGATCGGTGGCCGGCTACGCGATCATGCGGGTCGACCCCGCCGTGATGGCCGCCCCGGCCGCCGCCGCCGACGCCCACGTGTTCGAGCACGGGTCGTCCGTCGAGGACGTGGCCGTTGCCTTCAACTGAGCACGTGGACCCCGACAACTCCCCCCAGCCCCGTGACGGAAAGACGGTGACGTCAGGAATGTTCGAACGTATCGCAGTAGTGAACCGCGGTGAGGCCGCAGTGCGGCTCATCCGGGCCGTGAAGGAGGTCAACGCCCAGTTCGGCCACGGCATCCGCACCGTGGCCATGTACACGGAGGCCGAGCGGCGGGCCATGTTCGTCCGCCAGGCCGACGAGGCGGTGGCCCTGCGCAAGACGGGGACCGGCAGCCCCTACCTGGACTACGCCGAGCTGGAGCGTGCGCTGGTCGAGTCCCGGGCGGACGCCGCCTGGGTGGGCTGGGGCTTCGTGGCCGAGGACCCCAACTTCGCCGAGCTGTGCGACAAGCTGGGCATCACCCTGATCGGTCCCTCGGCCGAGGCCATGCGCCGGCTGGGCGACAAGGTGACCGCGAAGCTGCTGGCCGAGAAGGTCGGCGTCCCGGTGGCCCCGTGGAGCGGTGGGCCCGTGGAGAGCATGGCCGACGCCCGCCGGCACGCGCAGAACATCGGCTACCCGCTGATCATCAAGGCCCGCAGCGGCGGCGGCGGCCGCGGCATCCGCAAGGTGTACGCCGAGGACGAGCTCGAGACCGCCTTCGAACGCACCCAGGGCGAGGCGCTGCGGTCCTTCGGTGACCCGGTGGTGTTCATGGAGCGGCTGGTCACCCACGCCCGCCACGTCGAGGTGCAGGTCATGGCGGACGCCCACGGCAACGTGTGGGCCCCGGGCGTGCGCGACTGCTCGATCCAGCGCCGCAACCAGAAGGTCATCGAGGAGTCCAGCTCGCCGCTGCTGAGCCGGGAGCAGTCCGATCACCTGCGTCAGGTCTCCGCCGACCTGGTCCGGGCCGCCGGGTACCTCGGTGCCGGAACCGTGGAGTACCTCTACCAGCCCGAACAGCAGCTGTTCACCTTCCTCGAGGTCAACACCCGGCTCCAGGTGGAGCACCCGATCACCGAGGAGACCACGGGGCTGGACCTGGTCCGCCTGCAGCTGCAGGTCGCCGCCGGCCAGCCGCTCGAGGGCGAGATGCCGGCCGAGAACGGTCACGCGGTCGAGGCCCGGCTGAACGCCGAGGACGCGGACAACGAGTTCGCCGCCGCACCCGGCACCGTGAAGCTGCTCGACCTGCCGCTGGGACCGGGCATCCGCGTGGACACCGGCATCGGCCAGGGCGACGTCATCCCGCCGGACTTCGACTCCATGGTCGCCAAGATCATCGCCTGGGGCCCGGACCGTGACTCCGCGCTGGCACGGTTGCGCACCGCGCTGCGGGAGACCACGGTGGTCATCGAGGGCGGCACCACCACGAAGTCCTTCCTGCTGGACCTGCTGGACCGCGAGGAGCTCATCACGGCCTCGGCGGACACCGGCTGGCTGGACCGGACCGGCGCGGGCACCGGCACGTCCCTGTCCGACAAGGCCGACATCGCGCTGCTGACGGCCGCCGCCGAGGTGTATGAGGCGGAGGAGGCCCTGGAGCGCCAGCGCTTCCTCGCCGCCGCCTACGGTGGCCGCCCGCGCGCCGACCACACCGTCGGCCGCCCGGTCGAGCTCGCCCACCAGGGCCAGCCCTACGCGTTCACGGTCAAGAAGACCGGGCCGCACCGGTACCGGGTGATCGGCGACCACGGGGAGACCCAGGTCGACGTCGAGCGACTGGGTGAGTACGAGCGCCGGGTCGTCACCGGCAAGGGGACCTCCATGGTCGTCGCCGTGGAGGGCACCGGCGGCCACCTCATCGAGGTCGACGGCGTCTCCCACCGGATCTCGCGCGACGAGGCCGGACTGGTCCGCACCCCCTCCCCGGCGGTCGTCATGTCCGTGCCGGTCAGCGTCGGGGACGAGGTCGAGGCCGGGGACGTGCTCGTCGTGCTCGAGGCGATGAAGATGGAGACCTCCGTGCGCGCCCCGCAGGCCGGCCGCGTCAAGGAGGTGCTGGCGGCGGTCAACACCCAGGTCGACGCCGGTGCCTCCCTCGTCCGGCTCGAGTCCGCGGACGACCAGGCCGTCGCGGACGACGCCCCGCGGGTCGAGTTCACCGCCGGGGACATCACCACGGGGGAGGACTCGCGGAGCGAGGCCCTGGCCCACCTGCACGGCCTGCGGGCCCTCCTCACCGGCTTCGACGTGAGCGAGACCCGGGGCAAGGACCTGCTGGCCGACTACGACGAGGTCGTGCAGCGCGAGTCCCTGGACGATGCCGGACTGGTCCAGGCCGAGCTCGACCTGCTGACGACGTTCGCGGACCTGTGCGAACTCGCCCGCAACCGGCCGGCACTGCGGGAGGACGAACTGGACACCCGCGTGCACAGCCCGCGGGAGCACTTCCACACCTACCTGCACTCCCTGGACGCGGAGGGCGAGGGCCTGCCGACGTCGTTCCAGGACCGGCTCTCCCGTGCCCTGCGGCACTACGACGTCATGAGCCTGGACCGCACCCCGGAGCTGGAGCAGGCGGTCTTCCGCCTGTTCCTGGCCCAGCAGCGCATCGACCACCAGGTCCCCGTCGTCCTGGGGCTGCTCGAGCGCTGGCTCGAGGACCGCCAGCCGATCGGCCGGACGATCGGGGGCGTGGAGGAGGTGCTGGACCGCCTCGTCGTGGCGACCCAGGCCCGGTTCTCGGTCATCGGCGACGTGGCCCGCAACCTCCGGTACCGCCTCTTCGAGGAGCCGCGCATCCGGGCCGCCCGTGAACAGGTCTTCGACCGGGTGCGGGGCAGCGTCTCCTACCTCGCGGCGCACCCGGAGGCCGGCGACCGCCAGGCGCGGATCGACGAGATCGTCGCCGGACCGGAGCCGATCCTGAGCCTGGTCGGGGAGTCGGTGCGCGGCAACCGGATCGGCGAGGCCGAACTGCTCGAGGCCATCACACGCCGGTTCTACAAGATCCGCACCCTGACCGACGTGCAGTCGGTCACGGCGGCGGGGCGCCCCGTGATCACCGGGACCTTCGACCTGCGCGGGACCCGGCTGGCACTGGTCTCCGCCGTGGGGTCCTTCGAAGGGCTCCGGGAGACCCTCTCGGCCCTGGAGCCGGTCGCGGCCGGACTCGACGGCGAGATCGTCCTGGACCTCTACCTGTCCTGGGACGGCCGTCCCGAGGACCCGGACGAGATGTCCGACGCGCTGCGGGAGGCGCTCTCGGCGACCGGCTGGACCGCCGTGGCCCGGCGCGTCAGCGTCGCCGCCTTCGGCCCCGCGGGCTCGGCCCACCGCCAGTTCACCTTCCGTCCCTCGGGCGGGCAGCTGCAGGAGGAGCGGGTCACGCGGGACATGCACCCGCTCACGGGTCAGCGCGTGGAACTGTGGCGACTGAAGGAGTTCAACGGGACGCGACTGCCGGCCGAACCGGACACCTTCCTCTTCCACCTCGAGGCCAAGGAGAACCCGGCCGACGAGCGCATCGTGGCGCTCGCCGAGATTCGCGACGTCACCCCGGACCTGGACGCGGAGGGCAACGTCACCGGACTGCCGGTGGCCGAGCGCACCATCGCCGCCTGCCTGGCCGGCATCCGCCGCGCGCAGGCCCGGCGCGGCACCAAGCGCCGGCTGTTCGCGAACCGGGTGGTGCTGTACGCCTGGCCGGTGTTCGACCACCGCATCGAGGAGATCGCGGCCGTGGTGGCCCGCAACCTCCGTCCGCTGACCCTGGGTGTGGGCCTCGAGGAGATCACCCTGGTCTTCCGCATGCAGGACCGGCCGGGCGCGGAGCCGCACGAGCAGGCCCTGCGCTACGTCTTCGAGGCCGGAGGCGTCAGCATCCGGGTGACGGAGCCGGACACGGAGCCGCTGCCGCCGATGGACGCCTACACGCAGAAGGTCCACCGGGCACGGTCCCGCGGGAACGTGTACCCGTACGAGATCATCCCCATGCTCACCGGCGAGACGGGTTCGTTCAGCGAACACGACCTGGACGAGGTCGGCCGGATGGTCCCCGTGGACCGTCCGTACGGGAAGAACACGGCGGGCATCGTGGCCGGCGTGGTCACCACGCCGACCAAGCGGTACCCCGAGGGCATGAGCCGCGTGGTGCTGTTCGGGGACCCGACCAAGGCGCTGGGCTCGCTGGCCGAGCCGGAGTGCGCCCGGGTGGTGGCCGCGATCGACCTCGCCGAGGAGAAGGGCATCCCGGTCGAGTGGTTCGCGCTGTCCGCCGGTGCCGAGATCTCCATGGATCGCGGCACCGAGAACATGGACTGGGTGTCCCGCGCGCTGCGCCGGATCGTGACCTTCACGCAGGGCGGCGGCGAGGTGAACATCGTCGTGGCCGGGATCAACGTGGGTGCGCAGCCGTACTGGAACGCCGAGGCGACCATGCTCATGCACACCAAGGGCATCCTCGTGATGACCCCGGACAGCGCCATGGTGCTCACCGGCAAGCACTCCCTGGACTACGCGGGCGGTGTCTCCGCCGAGGACAACTTCGGCATCGGTGGTTACGACCGCGTCATGGGCCCGAACGGCCAGGCGCAGTACTGGGCCCCGGACCTGGCCTCGGCGGTGGACGTGCTGTTCGCGCACTACGACCACGCCTACGTCGCCCCGGGGGAGCGCTTCCCGCGCCCGGCTCCCACGTCGGACCCGGTGGACCGGGACGTGCGGACCTATCCGCACACCCACCCGTCCAGCGACTTCACCACGGTCGGGGACATCTTCTCGGCCGAGGCGAACCCGGACCGGAAGAAGCCCTACGACATCCGCACGGTGATGCGGGCGGTCGCGGACCAGGACCACAAGGTGCTCGAGCGCTGGGCGGACATGGCCGACGCCGACACCTCCGTGGTCTTCGACGCGCACCTGGGCGGTCACCCGGTGTGCCTCGTGGGCATCGAGTCCCGCGCGGTGCAGCGCACGGGCCAGTACCCGACCGACGGTCCGGACCAGTGGACCGCGGGCACCCTGTTCCCGCGCTCGTCCAAGAAGACGGCGCGGGCGATCAACGCGGCCAGCGGCAACCGGCCGCTGGTGGTGCTGGCCAACCTGTCCGGCTTCGACGGCTCCCCGGAGTCGATGCGGACCTGGCAGCTGGAGTACGGCGCCGAGATCGGCCGGGCGATCGTGAACTTCGACGGCCCGATCGTGTTCTGCGTGCTCACGCGGTACCACGGCGGTGCCTTCGTGGTCTTCTCGGGCACGCTGAACGAGACCATGGAGGTCGCCGCCGTCGAGGGCGCCTACGCCTCCGTGCTCGGCGGGTCCTCGGCCGCCGCGGTGGTGTTCACCAAGGACGTCAACGCCCGGGTGGCCGCGGATCCGCGGGTCCAGGAGCTGATCGCCGCCGTGGAGGCCGCGGATGACACCGACCGTGCCCGGATGCTCGTCCAGCTGACCGAGCTGCGCGCCGAGGTGCGTTCGGAGAAGCTCAGCGAGGTGGGCTCCGAGTTCGACCGCAAGCACAGCATCGAGCGGGCCCGCGAGGTGGGCTCGGTGGATGTCATCGTGCCGGCCGGCGGACTGCGGCCCTACCTGGTGGATGCCGTCGAGCGCGGGCTGCGCCAGGCCGGCGTCACCCTCGAGGACGCGGAGGAGGCCCAGACCGCCGACGTGCGGTGAGGCCGGTGCGGGCCCGCTCCACCGCGGGCCCGCACCACCCGTGCATCAGGTGCGGGATCCGGCGCCGGGGACGTCCCCGGACGGCGACGGGTCCCGCACCTGAGCTGTCCGGCCCGGCGGTCCGGGTCAGTGGCCGGTGGTCTCGTCGTCGCTGTCCGGCCCGCGGTCGGCCGGCACCAGGACGGTGATGTTGCCGGGGCCGGGCCGGGTGCGGCCCGTCCGGCCGGCGGGGATCTCGGCGCCGACGTCGGCGATCACCGATTCCAGCACCGCGCCGGCCGGCACGGTCGCCTGGCCCAGCAGGACCGACCGGGACACCCTGGCCCCGGCCTCCACGACCACGCCGGGCCCGATGACGCTGTGCTCGACCTCGCCGTGGATCCGGGCGCCGGCGGAGATGAGCGAGGTCGAGACGGTGGCCCTCGTGTCGATCCAGGCCGGGGGCGTGGACTCGGCGTTGGTGATCAACGGCCAGCCGGGCCTGCTCAATTGCAGGCCTCGCTGCTCCAGCAGCTCCATGTGGGCCTTGAAGTAGGCGTCGATGGTCCCGATGTCCCTCCAGTCCCCCTCGAGCCGGTACTCGTGGACGCGGCACTCCTGGACGAAGTGCGGCAGGATCGTCTCCCCGTAGTCACCCAGGGAGGTGCCCTCCGGGTCGTCTCGTTCCGCGGTGAGGCGGCGGGTGGCCCGGGCCAGGGCGGCGACGTCGAAGAGGAAGATCTCGGCCGCCACCAGGTTCCCGGCGGGGTCCTCGGGCTTGTAGTCGTAGTCGGTGACCGTGCCGTCGCGGGCCACCTGCACCACGCCGAACCGGGACGGGTCCTCGTCGGTCTCGGTGGTCACGACCGTCAGGTCCGAGCCGCGCTCGCGGTGCTGGTCCAGGGCCGGACCGAGGTCGAACTGGTAGAGGTGGTCGGCGCTGAGCACCACGACGGTCTCCGCGCCGAAGGCCTCCAGCAGGGACAGCTGCTGGAACAGGGCGTGGCCGTTGCCGGCGGAGAACCCCTCCTCGATGCGGCCCTCCGCGGGGGGCAGGATCCGCAGGCCGTGGCGGGTTCCGTCCAGGTCCCAGGGCCTGCCCCCGGCCAGGTGCTGGTTCAGGGTGAAGGGACGGTACTGCTCGGCCACCCACACGTCCCGGAGCCCCGAGTGGGCCAGGTTGGACAGCACCACGTCGATCAGCCGGTACTGCCCGGCGACGGGGACGGCGGGCTTGGACCGCGCATCGGTCAGCGGCGAGAGCCGTGATCCGCGGCCGCCGGCCAGCACCAGGGCCACGGTGCGGCGGGCGGGGTCGTCGGGGAAGGGGTCGGCCATGGCTCCTCCTGTCGCGTCGGCGTCCGGGCTCCCGGCGCCGGGGATGGTCCCCGGGCGCCCTCCGGTGGGCGGCCCGCAGGCTCGCCACCGTGTCAGGCCCCGGCGTTCGTTCCGGCCTTCACGGTAACCCGTGCGCAACCACCCCGTCAGCCGACCCCGCCCCGTCAACCGTCAGGTGTCGTCAGCCGATCCACCCCGTCCACCCGGCCGTCACCGTTGGCAGTGGGGGCACCAGAAGAGCACGCGCTCGGGGGTCCCGGACTCGAGGTCCCCGAACTGCTCGACGACGACCGGTCCGCCACAGCGCAGGCAGCCCTTCCGCTCCCGGCCGTAGACCCAGTAGTTCGGTTGCCGGCGGGTGGGCAGCCCGGCACCGGCAGCAACGGCAGCGCCGGCAGCGCTTGCCGTGCTCGCCGCTCCGGCGCGGCCGCGTGGATCGCCGTCCACGGGAACCCCGCCCGGCGTGAACCGCGCGCCGCCCGCGTCCCGCCGGCCCCCCGCGCGGCGCCCCTCCGGGGCGGGCCGCACCCGGACGCCGTAGGCGGCGTCGCCGTCGGGCAGGACCCCGGTGGTACCGCGCGGCCCGGGGCCGGTGTTGACCCGCATCAGGTCCCGCGCCAGCAGCACCAGTCCGGGCAGGTCCGGCACGGCACCCACCGGCCGGTGGGGGTGGAGCCCGGCCAGCAGCAGGGTCTCGCAGCGGTAGATGTTGCCGATCCCGGAGACCAGGCGCTGGTCCAGCAGGGCCAGCCCGATCGGCCGCTGCGGGTCCGCCTGCAGCCGCGCCACCGACTCACGGAGCAGCCGGGCCGCGTCCGCGGGGTCATCCCACGCCGGATCGAGCAGGTCCGGTCCCAGGAAGGCCAGCCGCTCGGCGACGGAGGCCGTCGGCAGTACCTCCAGCAGTCCGAGCTGGAACCCGACGACCTGGTCCCCGGCCGTCTCCAGGACGCACCGGGCCTGCCAACCGGGGGAGCGCCACCGGGGCCGGACCGGGCCGCCGTCGGGACCGGTGCGCGAGTACACGTCCCAGTGCCCCTCCATCTTCAGGTGGGACAGCACGGCGCGCTCACCGGTCTCGATGACCAGGTACTTGGCCCGCGGCCACACCGCGCCCACGGTGCTGCCGGACAGGTCTGCGGTGGCCAGCTGGGGGACCCGGAAGTCGGTGCGCAGCAGGGACTGCCCGGCCAGCACGGGGCGCAACCGGTTGGCCACCCGGACCAGGGAGTCACCCTCGGGCATGCCGGCCTCCGGGGCGCTCCCGTGAGGTCCTGGCGGGCCTCACGACCGGAACCTCATGCCGGAGGGCGAGGAGTAGAAGCCCGCCTCCAACAGGGCGGCGGCCAGGGCCGTGCCCGGTACCGGCAGGCCGTTGACCTTCTCCAGCGACATCTTCTCCACCCGCGCCGTGCGCAGTGCCCACGCCAGGGCCCGGGCCGTGGGCCCGAGCACGTCCGGGTCCTCGGAGAAGCACAGCAGGGTGCGCCCGCCGCGCTCCACGTACAGCACCAGCTCACCGGAGACGAGCACGACGACGGCTCCGGCCTTGCGTCCCGGACGTTGGCCGGTGGGGCGCACCCCGTCCTGGCCGGCGGGGATCTCCGGCCACGGCAGGGCCGCGCCGTAGGGGTTGGCGGGATCCGTGGCGGCCAGCGCGACGGCGGGAGGACCGGGGTCAGGACGGGGGTTCCGTCCGGGCGGCGTCCAGGAGGTGGCGGCCGAGGGGGCCGGCGGGGACCACGTCACACCGGCCGGGGCGACGTGGGCGGCCGCCGTGGACGGACCCGCCGCGGGGGACTCGGCCACGTCCTGGCGGGCGAAGCCGCGCAACCGGTCCACGGTGGCCCCGGTGGAGAACTGGGCGGCGCCGAGGTGCTCGATGTAGTACCCGCGGCGGACCTGGCCGGCCTCCTCCATCCGGGTGAGGAGCCGGTACTGGGTGGCGAAGCCCCCGGGCACCTCCTCGGCCATGACCGAGCCCCGCGTGATGACGCCGTAGCGGTCCAGCAGGTACTCGGCGGCCGAGTGGGCCCTCAGGGTGGGGTCGGTGGCCGGGGCCGGCAGCAGCGACCACCGTCCCGCGGCCCGCGCGGCTCCCGTGGGCCCGAGCTCGGTGGGAAGTCCCGTCCCGGCGGGCCCGTGGAAGGTCCCGTCGTCACCGGCCAGGGCCGCGTCGAGGGAACCGGTGACCTCCTCGAGGCGCCGCAGCCGCGAGAGGCGGGCTCCGCGTCCGGGACGGGCGGGCCGGGCGCGGGGGGTGCGCGCCCGGGACTTGTGGGCGGTCCGTCCCTGGCCGAGCAGCCCGCGGACCGGGGCCAGGGTGTCGTTGCCGACGCGCCCGGCCCAGACCAGGTCCCAGAGGGCGGCGAGGACGTCCGCGTTCGTCGGACGGTCGTCGTCACCGCTCCAGCCCTCGCGCACGCGGCCGGCGAGCGGGCCGAAGAACCAGGCCCCGCCGCCGTCGAGCACCTCCTGCAGCGACCGGTGCACCGGGTTCGGCTCGAAGTCCTCGGCGCGGGCCAGGCTCAGGTCCACCGAGTCGACGTGGTGGAACGCGATCCAGCCGTCGTTGCCGGCCGCCGCGGCGGTGCCGGACCAGAGGAACTCCCCGGTGGCCAGCAGCTCATCGAGCTGGGACGGGGCGTAGTCGCGCACGCGGGCCGGCAGCACGTGCGACTCCCACGCACTGGCCGGGACCGGCACGCCGGAGAGCTGGTCGAGGACGGTGGCCACGCCGTCCCCGCCGCGCAGGGTGGCCGGGGAGCCGCCGCCGGGGGCGGGATCCAGGTGCTGCCAGTCGGCGAGGAAGCGGGCGTAGGCGGGCTGTTCCACCGGTTCGACCTCGGCCCGCAGGGCGGCCAGCGAGCGGCGCCGGATGCGGCGCAGCACCTCGACCTCGCACCACTCGGTGTCCAGCGGCCCTGGCTGGCCCGTCCCGCCGGGACGGTAGCGTCCCTCGCTGACGCGGCGCTCGGCCGCGAGCCGCTGCAGGACCTGGAGCACGACGGCGGCACCGAGCCCCAGCGCGGCGCCGGCCTCGGTGGCGGTGAAGGGGCCGTGGGTGCGGGCATAGCGGGAGACCAGGTCGCCGAGGGGGTCGGTGACCGGTTCGATGAACGCCAGCGGGACGCCCATGGGCAGGGCGACGCCGAGGGCGTCGCGCAGGCGGGCGGCGTCCTCGATGGCGGCGTAGTGTTCCCGCCCGCCCAGCCGGATCCGCAGGGCCCGGTTCGCCGCGACCAGCTCGTCGAGCAGGGTGGCGGCCTGGTGTTCCGTCGCGGCACCGGCACCCGGTTCGGAGTCCTCGGTCTCCGGTGACTGCATGCGGGCGGCGGCCTCGGCGGCGGTCAGCGGGCCCAGCAGTCGCAACAGGTCCGCCAGTCCCTCGGCTCCCCTGACCCGCCGGGTGGGGGAGAGCCGCTGCAGGTCGGCCTCGACCGTGGCGATGACGCCCGGGTCCAGCAGGTCCGCCAGCTCGGCCCGGCCCAGCAGCTCATTGAGCAGCCCGGGATCCAGCGAGAGGGCGGCGGCGCGGCGCTCGGCCAGCGGGGAGTCGCCCTCGTAGATGAACTGGGCCACGTAGCCGAACAGCAGGGACTGGGCGAACGGGGAGGGGGACTGCGTGGTGGTCTCCACCAGGCGCAGGGACTTGTCCTCGATCCGGCCGGCCAGCCGCTTCAGGGCCGGCAGGTCGTAGACGTCCTGGAGGCACTCCCGGACGGTCTCCAGGATGATGGGGAACTGCGGGTACTTCCGGGCGACCTCCAGCAGCTGGGCCGCCCGCTGGCGCTGTTGCCACAACGGTGAACGCTTGCGCGGGTCTCGCCGCGGCAGCAGCAGGGCACGGGCGGCGTTCTCCCGGAACCGGGCGGCGAACAGCGCCGATCCGCCCACCTCCGCGGTGACGATCTCCTCCAGTTCCTCGGCCGTGAACAGGAACAGCTCGGCCCCGGGCGGCTCGTCCTCCATCATCGGCACGCGCAGCACGATCCCGTCGTCCGCGGCCATGGCCGAGCCGTCCATCCCGTACCGGGCGTGCAGCCGGGCGCCCACGGCCAGCGCCCACGGGGCGTGCACCGGCATCCCGTAGGGGGAGTGCAGCACCACGCGCCAGTCGCCCAGCTCGTCGTGGAAGCGCTCGACGACGAGGGTCTTCTCGGTGGGCAGCACCCCGGTCGCCTCGCGCTGCTCCGTCAGGTAGGCGGTGAGGTTGTCCCGGGCCCACTCGTCCAGGCCCGCGGCCTGCAACCGGTCCGCGGCCCGGGTTCCGGCGCCGGCGCCCCCGTCCTCGGCGGAGGGTTCCGAGGACGGCGCGGCCGCGGACTGCGCCGTCTCCACCTCGCGGCGGAAGGCCCCGACCGCCTCGCCCAGTTCGGCGGGGCGGCCCTCGGCGTCTCCGCGCCAGAACGGCAGCCGCCCGGGCTGGCCGAACGCCGGGATGACGAGCACCCGGTCGTGGGTGATGTCCTGGATCTGCCAGCTGGTGGCGCCCAGGACGATGACGTCCCCCACCCGGGACTCGTAGACCATCTCCTCGTCCAGTTCGCCGACGCGGCGGCCGCCGGTGCGGGCGGTGCCGGCCGCCGTCGGGCCGTCCGCACCACCGCCCGCCGGGTCATCGGAGCCGGCCAGGAAGACGCCGAACAGCCCGCGGTCCGGGATCGTGCCGCCGGAGGTGACCGCCAGCCACTGGGAGCCGTTGCGACCGGTCAGGGTACCGGCCTCGCGGTCCCAGACCACGCGGGGGCGCAGCTCGGCGAACTCGTCCGAGGGATAGCGGCCCGAGAGCAGGTCCAGGACGGACTCGTAGGCCGAGTGCGGCAGGGTCGCGAAGGGGGCGGTGCGGCGCAGGCGGTCGAACCAGGCCTCGGCGTCGAGTTCGTCCAGGGCGCAGGCCGCCACGGTCTGCTGGGCCAGGATGTCCAGCGGATTGGCGGGCACCGTGAGGGACTCGATCCTCCCGGCCAGCATCCGCTCCACCACGACCGTGGTGTCCACCAGGTCGCCACGGTGCTTGGGGAAGAACCAGCCGGAGGAGGTCTCCCCGACCTGGTGCCCGGCCCGGCCCACGCGCTGCAGGCCCGAGGCCACCGACGGCGGCGACTCGACCTGGATGACGAGGTCCACGGCGCCCATGTCGATGCCGAGCTCGAGCGAACTGGTGGCCACCACGCAGCGCAGCTGGCCGGTCTTCAGCGCGTCCTCGATGAGGGCGCGCTGCTCCTTGGAGACCGAACCGTGGTGGGCCCGGGCGAACTCGGTGCCGGTGCCCTCGGTGGCCGTCCCGGCAGACTGGCCGGACCCGCCCATCAACTGGGCGGGAGCATGTCCCGGGGCCGGCCGGTCTCCCCGGGCGCCGGGCACCGCCCCGGCCAGGACCTCACCGAGGCGTGCCGGTTCCTCCCGCCCACCGCCGTGCCCGCCGTCAGCCGCGTCCGCTCCCGCCTCCGCGTCCAGGGACGCGGCGAGCCGGCGCTCCTCCCAGATCTCGTTGAGCCGTCCGGTGAGCCGCTCGGCCAGCCGCCGGGAGTTCGCGAAGACGATGGTCGACCGGTTGCGTGCGACCAGGTCCACGATCCGTTCCTCCACGTGCGGCCAGATCGAGGCCTGGGCCTCCAGGCCGGAACCGGGTCCGAGGTCGTGGGCGCCGGCCGCCGAGGGCAGCTCGGTCATGTCCGGCACCGGGACGGTGACGTGCACGTCCCAGGACTTGGCCGACCCCGGGGCCACCACCCGCACCGGCTGGATGCCGCCGAGGAACCGGGCGACCTCCTCCTTCGGCTCCACGGTGGCGGACAGCCCGATCCGCTGGGCCGGGGCGGGGAGCAGGGCGTCGAGGCGCTCGAGGGACACGGCCAGGTGCGCGCCGCGCTTGGTCCCGGCCACCGCGTGGACCTCGTCCACGATGACGGTCTCCACCCCGGCCAGCGTGGACCGGGCCTGCGAGGTCAGCATCAGGTAGAGCGACTCCGGGGTGGTGATGAGGATGTCCGGGGGACTGCTGACCAGCTGACGGCGCTCGCGGGCCGGGGTGTCACCGGAGCGCACGCCGACGCTGACGTCACGGGGTTCCTCGCCCAGCCGCCGGGCGGTCTGGGTGATCCCGATCAGCGGCGCCCGCAGGTTCCGCTCCACGTCCACGCCGAGGGCCTTGAGCGGGGAGACGTACAGCACCCGGGTGAGGTTCTTCGGCCGCTTCCCCGGGGCCGGGGCGGGCAGGTCGCCCGGCAGGGGGTCCTGTGCCGGGCCGAACGGCGGCGAGGTGTCCCCGGCAGGCCGCAGGAACCCGTCGAGGGCCCAGAGGAAGGCCGAGAGGGTCTTGCCGGAACCGGTCGGGGCGACCACGAGGGCGTGCTGGCCGCTGGAGATCGCGTCCCAGGCGCCGATCTGGGCGTCCGTGGGCGCCGCGAAGGCTCCCGCGAACCACTCGCGGGTGGCGGGCGTGAAGCGGTCCAGGACCGCCTGCGCATCCGGGAGAACTGTCATCGGCATCAGCGTACGCCTCGGCGCGGACACCGGAACGGGGGCCGGGACGGCCGCTCGGCGCTCAGACGTGGTGGTAGGGCCGGCCCCCGGCGATCTCCTGGGCCCGGTAGAGCTGCTCGGCGAGGATGAGCCGGACCAGCTGGTGCGGGAAGACCAGCTTCGACAGCGACCACACCGTGTCCGCCCGCTCGTGCACCGAGGCGTCCACGCCGTAGGCGCCGCCGATCACCAGCGTGACCTGCTGGCCGAGGTCGAACCGCCCCTGGAGGTGACGGGCCAGACCGGGGGAGTCGAAGCCCCTGCCCCGCTCGTCGAGCAGCATCAGGTGGTCCCGGCCGTCGACCTTCGCCAGGATCCGCGCGGACTCCTCGGCACGCGCGGTGTCGCCCTCGCGCGACGAGTGCGGAAGCAGCTGCCACGAGAGGTCGAAGGGCTTCTTCAGGCGCCTGGAATAGCGGTCGATGCCCTCGGACACCCAGGACTCGTGCTTCTTGCCAACGGCCAGGATCCTCACGCTCATGGGTCCATCCTGACATCTCCTCGTGCGGCGCGCCCGTGACGGAACCGTGCCCTGACCGGGGCGATTCCTCCGGTTAATGTGGAGGCATCGCCGGATGGGCCGGCCCGGTCCGCGAAAGGCCCCAGCATGGACGTTCCCGCCGACGCCCCCGGACCACCCGCCGGCTCGCCGGGTTCCTCGTCGCCGGCGGACCCCGGGCCCGCCTCCCGTCGCCGGCGGTCCCCGCGGCGCTGGACCCCCGGTTGGACCCCCGGTTGGACCCCAGGCGGGGCCCTCGCGGTGGTCATCGCCCTGGCGGTGGTCATCGCGGTGGCCGTGCCGGCCCTGCTCGCCCAGGCCGGGCCGCCGTCGTCCCGGGTCCTGCCCCGGGGCGCCGAGGCACTGCTGGGGCTCGAGTACGCGGTCCTGCCCGGCAACGCGGGCACCCTGGACCTCTTCGTGCCCGCACGGGGCAGGGGACCGTACCCCGTCGTGTTGTGGAGCCAGGGCTCGGGCTGGACGTCGGACCGCGGCAACCTGGGCGGCGAACCGGTGGCGGAACAGCTGGTGCGGCGCGGTTACGCGGTGGCGCTGTTCTCGGTGCGCAGCTCCGAGCAGGCGGTCTTCCCGGCCCAGGTGCACGACGCCAAGGCGGCCGTGCGCTTCATCCGCGCCCATGCCGAGGAGTTCGGACTGGACCCGGACCGGGTCGTGGCCGCGGGCAACTCCTCCGGTGGCTGGATCGCCACCATGCTCGGCGTGACGTCGGGCGAGCCGGCGCTGGAGGGGGAACTGGGAGTGACGGGGGTGTCCTCGCGGGTGCACGCGGTGGTGAACTTCTTCGCCCCCACCGATTTCCTCTCCATCACCTCGCAGATGCTGCCCGGGGCCTGCGACCGGTTCAACGAGTCCTACGGGGTCACCCGCTGCCACGACGACCTGCAGGCCTTCGAGTCCCGGCTCATCGGGGCCTCGACGCTCCGTCACCCGGACCTGGCCATCGCCGCGAGCCCCCTGGCGTACATCGACGCAGGGGACCCTCCCACCCTCATCGCGCACGGGACCGACGACTGGGTGGTGCCGTACCGGCAGAGCTCACTGCTGTTCGCGGCCCTCGACGCCGCCGGGGTGCCCACCGCCTACTACGAGGTGGCCGACGTCGGCCACGACTTCCGCTTCGCCGCGTCCGGTTCCGTGCTGGACACCGAGGTGGAGTCCGCCCACCTGGACCCGGCCCCGCCGCCGGGCCAGCAGCTGACCTGGGATGTCATCACCGACTTCCTGGACCGGCAGCTGGACCGACGGCGGGACGTCGCGTCCTGAGGGACTCAACGGCGGCTCCGCCGGCGCCTCAGCAGGACGGCACCAGGTCGAAGACGCCGTCCGCGGACCGGTGCAGGCTGGTCACCGTGGCGTCGCCCTGGCCCAGGTAGTCCTGGGACCCGACGGCGTAGAACGGGTTGTAGGGGTTGACGCCGTAGGAGGTCGCGCGGCCGGCAGACCGGTGGTCCGCATTGGCCGCGGTGACACACTGCTCCGGACCGGCGGTGGGCTCCGGCTCCTGCGTGGGGTCCGGCTCCTGCGTGGGGTCCGGTTCCAGCGTGGGCGTCGGTTCCCCGGTCGGCGGCGGCCCGGTCCGGCGGTTGTTCTCGAAGAAGAACTCCGTCACGTACGCTGGGTAGTCGATGCTCTGGGTGGAGATGTAGGAACCGCCCGGACCGCCGCCCGCGG
>NZ_DAOMPX010000011.1:0-75847 GCF_035445025.1 Citricoccus sp.
GCAGCGCCCCGTCCACCCGGTGGACGCGCACCGCATTCCCGGCCTCCTCGAGCGCGCGGCCGTAGGCCTCGCCCTCGTCGCACAGCAGGTCCCGTTCGGCCGTGATCACCAGCGTCCTGGGCTGTCCGGACAGGTCGGTCGCCATCAGCGGGGCGACCCGCGGGTCGCGACGTTGTCCCGGATCGGGGACGTAGAGCTCGAAGTAGTCCTCGACCTCGGTGTTGGTGAGCCGGTAACCCTCCCCGTGGTGGTGCACCGAGGCGAACGGCGAGGTCTGGGGATCGTGGTCCCAGTGGGTCACCGGGTAGAGGAGGATCTGGCGGTCCGCGCCCCGCTGACCACGCTCCTTCAGCAGCAGGGAGACGGCTGCCACCAGGTTGCCCCCGGCCGAGTCACCCACCAGGACGATCTTGCCGGCATTCTCGATGCCCGCCCTGTGCGGGTCCCGCAGCAGGGCGTTGGCCACGCGGTAGCAGTCCTCCAGCCCCGCCGGGAAGGGGTGCTCCGGTGCCAGCCTGTAGTCCACGGAGGCCACCACGCACCCGGTGAGATCGGCCATCGTGGTGCAGGCCGAGGTGTAGCTGACGATGTCACCGGTGACCCAGCCACCGCCGTGGAAGAAGAGCAGGACGTCGTCGCGCCGCCGTTCCCTGGGCTGGAAGATCCGGACCGGGATCGGCGCGCCGCCGTCGGTGAACGACTCCTGCCGGTACGGGGTCCGGTGCCGTGGGGCCGTCAGCGTCGCGAGGCGGCGCTGGACGCGTCGGACCTTCCCGTAGTCCTCACGCATGTTGAGCCGCGGTGCTGCGAACAGGCCCAGCACTGCGCGGGAGAGTCGGTTCACGGACGGGCGGAGTGGTCGGGGGCAGAGGGTTCCATGTACCCAGCGTAGAGGCCCACCTCGGGGTGGCAGGCGGCACCGCGCCCGCCCTCGGGCCGGCGCCCGATCGACACGCACCCGGGGCATCGTGCCCGCCGCGGGTGTGGAGGGCAATGTTTGTAACAGAAAACTGTTGACTAGGTCACACATCTGAAATACGGTTCTGGCGATACTGATATATCAGTCCCCTCGACGAAAGGCCCGGTCCTCCCATGACCGCACCACCCGCCTCAAGCACCCATCTGGCCAGCGTGGAGAGGACCAGCGCGCTGCGGGTCATCACCTACGCCGGGGCGATCATCGCCTTCCTCATCGGTTCGGGCTTCGCCACCGGCCAGGAGATCCTGCAGTACTTCACGTCCTACGGGTACTGGGGCATCTTCGGCACGGGGCTGCTCGTCCTGGTGCTGATCACCTACGTGTGCGTCGAGTTCTTCGTGGTCGGCCAGGCGAGGGCGTTCGACCGGCCCTCACGGATCTTCCACTACTACTGCGGGCGCTACCTGGGCACCTTCTTCGACTACTTCTCCATCCTGTTCGTGTTCCTGTCCTTCACCGTGATGGTCGCCGGTGCCGGCGCGGTGTTCGAGGAGCACTACGGGATGTCCAAGTTCGTCGGGGGGATCGGCCTGGCCGCCGCCGTGGGCATCACGGTCTGGTTCGGACTGAAGAGCCTGGTGGACGTCATCGGCAAGGTCGGGCCGTTGATCGTGGTGATCGCCGTCGCCCTCGGCATCCTCGGCGTCCTCCGCAACCCGGAGGGGATCGTCAGCGGAGCGGCCATCCTCCCGGAACTGGACCTGACCCAGGCCTCCACCAACTGGTTCATGGCCGGTCTGTCCTACGTGGGCTTCTGCATGCTGTGGCTCGCGGCCTTCCTGACCGCGCTGGGCAAGACCGCCCGCACCCGGCGGGAGGCCGCCAGCGGGGGAGTCCTCGGCGGCGTGGTCTTCTCCGTGGCCTGCATCGTCGTCGGCCTCGGCCTGCTGGCGAACATCGAGATGGTCGCCGGCACCCAGATCCCGATGCTCGTCCTGGCCTCCGACGCCGCCCCCTGGCTGGCCGCGGGCTTCGCCGTGATCATCCTGGCCGGCATCTACACCACGGCGGTGCCCCTGCTGTGGACGGTCTCCTCCCGGTTCTTCACGGACAAGACCCGCCCCTACAAGTTCCTCACCCTCGGCCTGGCCGCCCTCGGCACGATCATCGGCCTGATCCTGCCGTTCGACCAGATGGTCAACATCGTCTACGTGATCAACGGCTACGTGGGCATCCTGCTGCTGGTGCTCATGGTCGTCAGGACGCTGACACGGACGGTCCGGCGCCAGGCCCCCTAGCCCGTGGGGTCCTGACCGGCCACTCCGTGACTCCCGGCCCGGCCGGGGATACAGTGGACCAGGAGTCCCGATGGCTGATAACGGCACCACCCTGCTGACGGCGGCCCGGGCGTCATTCGCCCGCGGCGAGTGGGACAGCGCCCACCGCGACTTCGCCCGGGCCCGTTCGCTGGGGGAGCTGCCCACGGAGGACCTGGACCGGTACAGCAGCACGTTGTGGTGGGTCGGGGAGGTCAGGGAGTCGGTCTCCCTCTCCGAGGAGGTCTACCACCGCTACGAGGACGACGGCGCCCCCCTCGCGGCCGCCATGAAGGCGCTGAACCTGGGACTGCTGTGGTTCATCCGCGGCGACCTCGTGATCTCCTCCGGCTGGGCCAGCCGCGTCCGGCGCCTCCTCAAGGACCTCCCGGACTGCGTGGAGCACGGGTACCTGCTGTACCTGGACGCGTCCGTGGACCTGGACTACGGGGACCTGCGGCCCACCCGGGAGACAGCGGCCAGGCTGGACGACCTGGGCCGGCGGTTGCGGGCTCCGCAACTGACCTCGTTCAGCCTGGTCCTGTCCGGCCTGGCCGACATCCGCGACGGTGCGACCGCCCGGGGCTTCGCGCAACTGGACGAGGCCATGCTGCCGGTGCTGGCGGGGCAGCTGCCGCCGGAGTGGGCCGGGGACATCTACTGCACGGTGATCCACGCCTGCCACGCCCTGGCCGACCTGCCGCGCATGCGCGCCTGGACCCAGGCCACCGAACAGTGGTGCCACCAGTTCCGGGGCGAGGTCGTCTACTCCGGCATCTGCCGCATCCACCGGCTCCAGCTGCAGTGCGTCGAGGGCCACTGGGACCAGGCGGAGGAGGCCATCGAACGCAGCGGCACCGAACTCATCGGCCGCAACAACTGGGTCGCCGCGGAGGCCTTCTACCAGCTCGGCGAGATCCGCCGGCTCCGCGGTGACACTGCCGCCGCGCGGGCGGCCTACGACCAGTCCCGGCGCCTCGGCACCGATCCTCAACCGGGGGAGGCACTGCTCCTGCACGCCGAGGGCAGGTCCGAGGACGCCTGGGCCGCTCTGTGCGCGGCACTGGCCGGACGGGACCGGCTGGCCGGGGCAGGGCTGCTGGGCGCCGGCGTGGAGGTGGCCCTGTCCCTGGGACGGGTGCAGGAGGCCGAGCACCTGTGCTCGGAACTGGAGTCCACGGCCACGGACTTCGGCACCCCCGGGTTCCGGGCCTGGGCGGCCCACGCGCGGGCGCTGGTGCTGGTGACGGGTCAACGGTATGCCGAGGCCCTGCCCGTGGTGCGCCGGGCGGCCGCCGAATACCGTGCCCTGGGGGCCCGGCACGAGACCGCCCGTATGCACGAGCTCCTGGCCCGGGCCCACCGCGGGCTCGGCGCGAGCGGGGCGGCGGCCGCCGACCTGGCCCAGGCGCTGGCCCTCTACAGCGGCCTCGGCGCGCGTCCGGACGTCCGGAGGCTGGGGGGTGGTCAGCTGCCCGGCGGGCTCACCGGGCGCGAGGCCGACGTCCTGGCGCTCGTGGCCGACGGAGCCAGCAACCGCGCGGTGGCCGAGGCCCTGTTCATCAGCCAGAAGACGGTCGGCCGGCACCTGGCCAACATCTTCACCAAGATCGGGGTGGGCTCCCGCACCGCGGCCGCCGCGTGGGCGCACGAACACGGGCTGCATCGAATGCCCCATGCCGGCGGCGGGACCATGGGTACTCCGCCCGATGTCACGACGGGGCGCCGCTCCTAGCGTTGACGGTGCCAGGGAACACTGGCACCACCCACGAAGGAGAGACCAGTGACCACGCAACTCTCGTCCCACCAGACCGACGCCGGGACCGCGTCAGCACCCCCGGTGCCGGAGGCCGACCCCGCCGCCGTGGCCGCCTTCGCGGAACGCTGCGTCGGCTTCATGAACCAGGGGGCCATCGCCCTGCTCATCAGCGTCGGGCACCAGGCCGGGCTCTTCGAGCTGATGGTGCGCCACCCGGGATCCACCAGCCAGCAGCTGGCGGACACGGGACACCTCGACGAACGCTACGTCCGGGAATGGCTGGCGGGCATGGTGACGGCCGGCATCGTCCGCTACCACCCGGACACCCGCACCCACGTGCTGCCACCGGAGCACGCCGCCGTCCTCACCGAGTCCGCCGGCCCGGACAACATGGCCCATCTCATGCAGTACATCGGGGTGATGGGACGGGTGGAGCAGCCGATCGTGGAGCGGTTCCACCACGGCGGCGGGCTGTCCTATGCGGACTACCCGGACTTCCACCGCATCATGGCCCAGGAGAGCGCCGCGGTGAACGACGCCTCCCTCATCGACGGGATCCTGCCACTCGTCGAGGGCCTGCCGGAGCGACTGGAGGCCGGGATCGACGTGGCCGACATCGGATGCGGTTCCGGCCACGCCATCAACCTCATGGCGGCCGCCTATCCGGGCAGCCGGTTCACCGGATACGACTTCTCCGCGGACGCCATCGCCACGGCCCGCCGGGAGGCGGCCGAGTGGGGCCTGGACAATGCCCGGTTCGAGGTCCTCGACGTCGCCGCGCTGGACGTGGCGGAGGGATTCGACGCCATCACGGCCTTCGACGCCATCCACGACCAGGCCCATCCCGCCCGGGTGCTGGGCAACATCCACCGGGCCCTCCGGCCGGGTGGCGTGTTCCTGATGGTGGACATCAGGGCCGAGAGCCAGGTGGAGGACAACCTCAGCCTGCCCTGGGCCAGCTACCTCTACGCGATCTCGATGTTCCACTGCATGAGCGTCTCCCTCGGCCTCGGTGGGGACGGGCTGGGCACGGTGTGGGGCCGGCAGGTGGCGGAGCGGATGGTGTCCGAGGCGGGCTTCACCACCGTCGAGGCCAAGGACATCGCGACCGACCCGTTCAACACCTACTACGTCGCGTCGAAGGACTGAGCACGCCGACCCCCAGGGGGCCGGGCCGGCTGGGCCCGGCCCCCGATGACGCGTCAGGACTGCCCGGGCCACCGGGCTCCGGAGTATCCCGGGCCCTCCTGCGGCCGGTGAGTCCTTGAGTGCCCGGACCGGTGATCCGAGCATGGAGGGACGGCCGGCACACGCCCGTCGCCGGCGAACGGAGGAGCCTGTCATGTCACGGTGCTGCGCGAGGTCCTCCGATGGCTGAGACCGTCCCGCGGATGCGGGAGGACGCCCCGAGCATCGAGTCACGGCGTGCGCGCGGTGAACGTGCCCGGCGGGCCGTTCCGCACGAGGCGCACGCCGAGCTGCCCGTCCGGCCGGCCGGCGTCGACCCCGTGGCGCTGCTGGAACGGCAGGCTGCCGGTGACATTCCCGGGCTGGTGCCCGTGCGCTACGGGCGGATGCTGGTCTCGCCGTTCACCTTCTACCGCGGCGCCGCCGTGATCATGAGCGATGACCTGGGGTCCGTGCCGAACACCGGGCTGCACGCCCAGCTGTGCGGGGACGCGCACGTGGGCAACTTCGGGCTGTTCGCCTCGTTCGAGCGGCGGCTGGTCTTCGACGTCAACGACTTCGACGAGACCTACCCCGGGCCCTTCGAGTGGGACCTCAAGCGCCTGGCCGCCAGCATCGAGGCCGCGGGCCGGGACAACGGCTTCGACCCCTCGGTGTGCCGACGCGCGGTGGCGGCGATGTCCAAGTCCTACCGCAAGGCCATGCGCGGCTTCACCGGTATGGGGGAGATCGACCTCTGGTACGCGCGACTGGACGTGGTCGCCTCACTGGACGAGTTGCGCCGCGTCCTGGACGAGGCCGCCATGCGGCGCGTGGACCGGGCCGTGTGCAAGTCCCTGTCCCGGGACCGGTGGCAGGCCGCCCGGAAGACCACCGAGGTGGTGGACGGCCACCTGCGGTTCCGTCTCGATCCCCCGCTGCTCGTGCCCCTCGACCAGGTCTACCCCGGAGGGGACGCCGCCCTGCGCCGCGCCACGCTGCTGGAGATGATGGCGGACTACGCCCAGACCCTCGGGCCCGCCGTGCGCCACATGCTCCAGCAGTACACGCTCACCGACGTCGCCCGGAAGGTGGTGGGCGTCGGCAGCGTGGGCAGGCGGGCCTGGGTGTACCTCCTGGAGGGGGCCGGCGGGATGGACCCCCTGGTCCTGCAGTCCAAGGAGGCCCGGGCATCTGTGCTGGAGCACGGCCTGGCGCTCGCCGCCGACCGGGGGGTCACGGTCGGAGCCGCGGACGAGGCCGGCATCGACATGGTGCCCGGCCACGCCTCCCAGGGGCAGCGGGTCGTGACCGGCCAGCGCATCATGCAGGCCACCGGCGACCTGCTGCTCGGCTGGAAACGGGCCCGGGTGAACGACACCGTGCGCGACTACTACGTCCGCCAGCTGCGGGACTGGAAGGGCCAGTTCGAGATCGAGGATTTCGCCCCCGACAGCCTGGAGGTCTACGGCCGGTACTGTGCCTGGATCCTGGCCCGATCCCACGCCCGGTCCGGGGACCGGTTCGCGATCGACGCCTACCTGCGCAAGGGCCGGGGCTTCGACGAGGCGCTCGCCGACTTCGCCGCCCGGTATGCCGACCGCAACGAGCAGGACCATGCCGCCCTGGAGCAGGCCGCACGCGGGGGACGGGTCGCGATCGCCCGCGACGTGTAGGGCCGGACGGGCCCTCGGCGGGGGGCGAGCGGCCGGCGGCGGTGCGGCCGGGGACGGGGGAGTGAGGAGGACACCTCCGCCCCGGCCGGCCCGTGGCGCCCGGCAGTACGGTGGGTACGGACCAGACGGGCCAGAGCGCCCTCCGACGATCAGGAGCAGAGGCATCACACGCCATGAAGGCCGCATTCATGTACGGCGCGGGAGACGTCCGCGTCGAGACCGTTGACGACCCCACCCTCCGGGAACCGACCGACGCGATCATCCGGACCGTGCGCTCCTGCGTGTGCGGTTCGGACCTGCACCCCTTCCGCACCATGCCCGCGGCGCAGACCGGGAGCCCGATGGGCCACGAGGCCATCGGCATCGTGGAGGAGACCGGCGCGGAGGTCACCACCCTCACGCCCGGTGACCTGGTGATCTCCTCCTTCACCTACCAGGACAACACCTGCGTGCACTGCCGCGAGGGCTTCCACGTCTCCTGCCTGCACGGCGGCTTCTTCGGCGGCCAGGGTATCGGGCTGCAGGCCGAGTACGTGCGGGTCCCGCAGGCCGACGGGACCCTGGTGGTGGTGCCCGGCGTCGACGAGACCGGCAACGGCTCCGAGGACCTGCTCGCGAGCCTGCTGAGCCTCTCCGACGTGTACCTCACCGGATACCACGCCGCCCACATGGGGCGGGTCGGCCGCGGCACGACCGTCACCGTCGTCGGGGACGGCGCCGTCGGGCTCTCCGCGGTCCTGGCCTCCCGGCAACTCGGCGCCGAGCGGATCATCCTGATGGGCCGTCACGCCGCGCGGACCGACCTGGGGCGGGAGTTCGGCGCGACCGACGTCGTCAGCGAACGCGGACCGGAGGGCATCGACCGGGTCCGGGACCTGACGTCCGGGGAGGGCACCCACGTGGTGATCGAGGCCGTGGGGCACCTGCCGGCGCACGAACAGGCCGTGGGCGCGGTCCGCCCGGGCGGGACCATCTCGCGCGTGGGCGTGCCGCAATTCGCGGAGGCACCCCTGGGCGGGCGGTTGTTCCGGAACAGCATCACGGTCACCGGTGGGACGGCGCCGGTGCGGGCCTACATCGAGCGGGCACTGCCCGGGGTGCTCTCGGGAGAGATCACCCCGGGCAGGGTCTTCGACCGCTCCCTGCCCCTGGACCAGACCCCCGAGGCCTACGCGGCCATGGACGCCCGCGAGGCACTCAAGGTGATGCTGGTGCCGTGATCACGCCTCGCCCGGCGTCAGCTGGCGAGTGCCAGGGTCCTCACCTGGGCGACGTGCTCCTCCACGGCAGAGCGCAGGATCGCCAGGCCGCGCTCGAGGACCTCGTCGTCCGTGGTCAGGGGCGCCATGACCTTGATGACCTCGTCGTGCGGACCGGCGGCCTCGATCAGCAGGCCGTTCTGCACGCAGGTGCGCCGAATGGTCGCCGAGGTCTGCTCGTCGAGGACGTCCAGGCCCTGCATCATCCCCCGTCCCTTGACCCGGGACCCGGGGATCAGCTTCGAGAGGTCCAGCAGGCACTCGCGGACCCTGGCCGAACGGCGGCTGACGGTCTCGGCGAAGTCGGCCGTGGTCCAGAACTTCCGCAACGCCACCTCTGCGGTGACGAAGGCGTGCGCATTGCCCCGGAACGTGCCGTTGTGCTCCCCGGGCAGCCACTCGTCCAGCTTCGGACGGATCAGCAGGATGGACATCGGCAGCCCGAACCCGGACAGTGACTTGGACAGGACGACCATGTCCGGGTCCACGCCCATCTCCTCGAAGCTGAAGAACGTCCCGGTGCGTCCGCAGCCGGCCTGGATGTCGTCGATGATCAGCTTGGCGCCGTATTCGGCGGCCAGGGAGGCGATGCGCCGGAGCCATTCCGGGGAGGCCTGGTTGAGCCCGCCCTCGCCCTGGACGACCTCGAGGAGGATGGCCGCCGGGGCGTCGACCCCGCTGGAGGGATCGGCCAGCATCTTCGCCAGCGTCTCGCTGGTGTCCACCCCGTCACCGTTGTAGCCGTCGTACGGCATGCGGGTGACCCCGTGCAGCCCCAGCCCGGACATACGGTGATGCTGATTGCCGGTCGCCGCGAGGGCCCCGGCGCTGCCGCCGTGGAACGCGTTGGTGAAGGCGATGACGTTGCTGCGGCCGGTCACCTTGCGGGCCAGCTTCAGCGCGGCCTCGACGGCGTTGGTGCCGGTGGGGCCGGTGAACATCACCCGGTAGTCCATGCCCCGCGGAGCGAGGATGACCTCCTGCAACGTGGTCAGGAAGCGGGCCTTGGCCTCGGTGTGCAGGTCCAGGCCGTGGGTGATGCCGTCCCCGGCGATGTATTCCATCAGGGCGGCCTTCATGTCCGGGTCATTGTGCCCGTAGTTCAGGGAACCGGCCCCGGCGAGGAAGTCGATGTACTCGTTGCCCTCACCGTCGTACAGGAGGCTGCCCACGGCCGTGCTCAGCACGTGGGGGAATGACCGGCAGTAGCTCCGGACCTGGGACTCTCGTTCGGTGAAGACGTCGTGGTGATCGGACACTGCACTTTCCTTCCAGCTGGGATGGCCGTGACGGGGATGGGGTCACCGGCCCGGGCAGACCTCGCGGTCATAACCACCGTACGAACGGGCGCCGCCCCGGACATGGGTGGAAGCCACTTGTCCCGTACCTACGTGCCCAGACCGCACCGGACGCGGGCCCTGAGGGCGGTGGGCCACCGCTGGTGCACGCCGGCGCGTCGCACCGTCGAGGGTGAGCACGTGGGTCATCAGTGGAGTCCGGGTATCGAGCGGGTGGACCACGCGTATGGCGGTGGGGAATCGAGTATGCGTCACGGATCTGCGCCGTGCGCTGCGTCCATACCGTGGGAGGCGATGCCGCGACCGCCCTGTGGTCGCGGGCACCGTCTCTCAGACCCCCTATGCGCAGAATCATGAGGCTTTCGATGGCTCCGGAAGAAATATCCGAATCCAGCGTGGACACCCCCGGCATGCTGACCGAGGTCCGCGCGACCGACGCGGCTCCGGCCGAGTCGTTCCTGTTGCTCCAGTCCCCGCACGACCAGGAGGTCCGGTGGCGTCCGGGGGAGCGGATGGAGACACTGTTCGAGGAACAGTGCGACGCCCTGGCCCGCGAGGGACGGGCAGGCCAGCTGGCCGTGGACACCGGCAACAGGACGCTGACCTACGCGCAGCTGGACGCCATGGCGAACCAGCTGGCCCGGTTCCTGCTGGCCGACGGTGCGAAGGCCGGTGACAGGATCGCGCTGCTCTTCGACCAGGGCATCTGGTCCTACGCCGCGATGCTGGCGGTGCTGAAGATCCGGGCCGCGTACGTGCCCCTCGACGCCGGCTTCCCCGCCGACCGCATCGGTTACATCATGGAGGACTCCGGGTGCAGCAGGGTCCTGACCCTGAACCACCTGGTCAACGTGCTGCCGGAGACCAGCGTGATCGCCCTGGCACTGGACACCGAGGTGCCGCTGATCAAGCAGCTGCCCTCCTCCCGGCTCGGCGAGGACGAGAAGCCCGAGCCGGTCGAGGACCTGGCCTACATCATCTACACCTCGGGCTCGACCGGGCGCCCCAAGGGCGTGGCCATCGAACACCCCAGCATCTGCAACTTCCTCCGTGTCGCCGCGGAGGTCTACGGGTACCGGAGCGATGACCGTGTCTACCAGGGCCTGACCATCGCCTTCGACTTCTCCGTCGAGGAGATGTGGGTGCCGTGGATGGTCGGCGCCACGCTCGTGCCCAAGCCCAGCTCGGCGAGCATGCTCGGCGCGGACCTCGAGGAGTACCTGCTCGAGAACCGCATCACGGCGATGTGCTGCGTGCCCACGCTGCTGGCGACCATCGAGGGGGAGCTGCCGGACCTCCGGTTCCTGCTGGTCTCCGGTGAGGCCTGCCCCCGCGACCTGGCCGAGCGCTGGCACCTGCCCGGCCGGCGGTTCCTCAACGTCTACGGCCCCACCGAGGCGACCGTGACCGCGACCATGGAGGTCCTCGAACCCGGGAAGCCGATCACCCTCGGCCAGCCCCTGCCGACCTACACGACCATGATCCTGGACCCGGACGAGCCACGGGCCCTGGCCCCCGGTGAGATGGGCGAACTCGGCATCGCCGGCATCGGGGTCGCCGCCGGGTACCTGAACAACCCGGAGAAGACCAGCCAGGTCTTCATCGACGACTTCCTGGACATCCCGAACAACCCCTCCGGGCGCATCTACCGCAGCGGGGACCTGTGCCGTGTCAACGAGTTCGGGGAGATCGAGTACTTCGGCCGCATCGACACCCAGGTGAAGATCCGCGGCTACCGGATCGAGCTGTCCGAGATCGAATCCGTCCTCCTGCAGGTGCCCGGGATCGCCCAGGCCGTGGTCGACACCCACGAGCCGGCTCCGGGAATGGTCGAGCTGGCCGCGTTCTACACGCTGCGCAGCGACGTCTCCTCCCTCGATCCCCACCTGATCCAGGACGAGCTCCGCGACCGGTTGCCGGGGTACATGGTCCCGGCCTACTACGAGCAGCTCGAGACCATGCCGATGCTCCCCAGCGACAAGGCCGACCGCAAGAGCCTGCCCACGCCGAAGAACCGGCTGGGCGTCGCGACCGACGTCGAATACGTGGCGCCTGCCAATGGTACCGAGGAGGCACTGGCCGAACAGCTCGGGTCGGTGCTGGGCCTGGAGCTCGTCTCCGTCGAGGCGCACGTCTTCGAGGAGCTGGGCGCCAACTCCCTGACGATCGCCCAGTTCTCCGCCGCGCTGCGCCGGGAGACCGAACTGCCGCCCCTCGGTGTGCAGGACATCTACCAGCACCCCACCATCCGGCAGCTCGCGGCAGCGCTGGCGACCGGCACGAGCGCGGTGGAGTGGGCGGAACCGTACGACGCGCCCGCGGCCCGGCGGGCCACCACCTTCGACTTCGTGCTCTGCGGCGTCCTGCAGGCCGTGGTCTCCCTGGCCTACTCCGGTGCCCTCATGTTCGTCCTGGTGGCCGGCTACGAGTGGGTGATCGAGGGCAACGGGATCCTCGAGCTCTGGCTCCGCTCGGTGGGTTTCACCGTGGGCTTCTTCCTCCTGGTCTGCCTCGCGCCGATCGCGCTCAAGTGGATGGTGATCGGCCGGTGGAAGGAACAGCACATCCGGATCTGGAGCCTGGCGTATCTCAGGTTCTGGTTCGTCAAGGCGCTCGTGCAGATGAATCCGATGGCAGTGTTCGTCGGGACCCCGGTCCTCCCGTTCTACCTGCGCCTGATGGGTGCGAAGATCGGCTCCAACGTCACGATCATGAGCTGGAGCCTGCCCGTGTGCACCGACCTGCTGACCATCGGTGACAACACGGTGATCCACAAGGAGTCCCACTACCTCGGATACCGCGCCCACCAGGGATGGATCCAGACCGGCCGGGTCACGCTGGGCGAGAACGTCCACGTCAGCGAGAAGACGGTCCTGGACATCCACACCACGATGGAGGACGGGGCCCAGCTGGGCCACGCGTCCTCCCTGCAGCGCCTGCAGACCGTCCCCGCGGGTGAGAGCTGGTACGGGTCCCCTGCGATCCCGGCCGACGTGAGGTTCCAGCGGGTCGGGCCGATGCCCACCAGCAAGCGGCGGCGGTTCGTCTACGGCCTGTCCACCCTGATCACCAACGCGGCGGTGTTCAGCCCGCTGCCCCTGCTGCTCATCGCGCTGCTCCTGCCGCCCTACCTGGACACCGGACACCTGAACCTGGCGAACCCGGGGTTCTACCTCGACCTGGTCCTGGTCTCCGTCATCGTGGTCATCGGCGGACTGCTCCTGGCCCTGCTCGTGGCCACCACGATTCCCCGGCTCCTGTACCTGCTCATCACGCCGGGGAAGGCCTACCCGCTCTACGGCCTGCACTATGCGGCCCACCGGGCCATCTTCTTCCTGACCGACGTCTTCCCGCTGATGCACATCACCGCCGACAGCTCCCTGGTGGTGCACTACCTCCGCCTGCTGGGCTACAAGCAGCCGAACCTGCAGCAGACCGGATCGAACTTCGGCCCGGAGGCGACCCACGAGAACCCCTACCTGACCATCGTGGGATCCGGGACGATGGTCTCCGACGGCCTGTCGGTGATGAACGCGGAGTACTCCGGGACGTCCTTCCGGGTCATGCCGGTGACGATCGGCGCCAAGAACTTCTTCGGCAACGACGTCCCGTTCCCGGCCGCCGCCCGCACCGGCGACAACGTCCTCTTCGGCAGCAAGACCCACGTGCCCACCCACGGCGAGGTCCGCGAGGACGTCGGACTGCTGGGCTCGCCCCCGTTCGAGATCCCCCGCACGGTCGACTGGGGTGACGACGCCCTCCGGATCGACACACCGGAGGGGATCCAGCGCGGGCTGCGCGCCAAGAACCGCCACAACGCGGCCTCGATCACGCTGTACCTGCTCAGCCGCTGCGTCCTGGCCTACGTCGGGCTGCTGGCCGCCGTGGTCGTCGTGGCCTTCTACCCGGCGATCACCGGGCTGGGGCTCCTGGTCGGCATCGTCGGTTTCTACGCCTTCTTCGCCATCTTCGTCATCCTGTGCGAGCGCGCCACCTACGGCTTCCGGAGGATGGTCCCCACGAAGAGCTCGATCTACGACGTGCCCTTCTGGCGGCACGAGCGGTTCTGGAGGTTCATCACCTATCCCCTGCCGGCGTTCAACGGGACCCCCTTCAAGCCCTTCTTCTGGCGCCTGCTGGGCGTCCGGATGGGCAAGCGGGTCTTCGACGACGGCTGCGTCATCCCGGAGAAGACCCTGGTGACCATCGGCGACGACGTGACCCTCAACGCCCACAGCATCGTGCAGTGCCACTCGATGGAGGACGGCCTGTTCAAGCTGGACGCGATCGAGATCGGGGACAACGCGACCGTCGGCGTGTACGTCTACGTGCACTACGACGTCGTGATGGGCGAGGGCTCGGTCGTGGAACCGGACTCCTTCCTGATGAAGGGCGCCAGGGTACCGGCAGGCGCCCGGTTCGGTGGCAACCCCGCACAGGAGATCGAGACCGCACCCGCAGTCCCCGCCGTAGACGGGCCCCGTGTTCCGTGACCGGGGCCGGAGCCCGGTCCACGGGCGGCCCGGCAGGAGGCGGACGAGGAACATCGCGCTCCTCGCGATCGGCGCGGTGGCGCTGGTGGTCGCCGTCGTCCTCGCCGGGCAGTGGGCGGGTGATCCCCGGAAGGGGGCGCCCGTGAGCCGCGTCCACGGACACCTGCAGCAATTCCAGGCCATGGCCGACGAGCACGGGGACCGTGCGGCGGGCACCCCGGGGTACGAGGCGGCCGCCCAGTACGTCGAGCAACAGCTGGAGAGCGCTGGTCTCGACAGCACCCGCCAGTACTTCACCGTCGACGACGACGGTGAGGAGTTCGAGACCTTCAACATCATCGCCGAGACGGAACAGGGCAGTGACGAGGAGGTCATCATGCTGGGTGCGCACCTCGACGGGGTTCCCGGCGGCCCCGGGATCAACGACAACGCCTCGGGCGCGGCGGCGCTGCTGGAGGCCGCCACGGTCCTGGGCGCGCAGGACACCGTGACCAACAGGATCCGCTTCGCGTGGTGGGGCGCGGAGGAGTTCCGGCGCCCCCACGGTTCCCGCCACCACGTGCGCGACCTCGAGGAGGAGGACGAGCTCGAGAGTGTCCTGGCCTACGTGAACGTCGACATGGTGGCCTCGACCAACCCGGTCATCGGGGTCTACGACGCGCAGGCGGCCGACGCATCCATGGACATCCCCGAGGGCTCGGTGAAGATCATGAGGTTCTTCGCGGACTACTTCGATGCCCGGGACCAGCCCTGGGTGGCCACGGACTGGGACATGGCTTCCGACCAGAGGCCCTTCGTCCGGGCGGACGTGCCGACGGGCGGACTGTTCACCGGCAGCGGCGAGCGGAAGTCCCGGAGGGAGGCGGACGTCTTCGGGGGAACGGCCAAGGCACCCCGTGACCCGAACTACCACACCCCCCAGGACGACCTCGACAACGTCGACCTGGAGACGCTGGACATCATGACCGGTGCCATCACGCACGCCGCGACCACCTGGGCCCGGGACAGCAGTTCGCTGGAATGACCTCCGGGCAGGGCCCAGCGCAACCCACCGACCTCCAGGACGACTAGGACGACAAGGACATCATGAAACTGAGCTGGCTTCTGGGATCACGTCCCGCCCCCCTGCAGGGCTTCACCCCCGCGGTGTCGCGCGACGGCGTGCCCGCCGCCTACGAGCACCTGCGGCAGCTCCAGGCCCTGGCCGACCGGCACGGCGATCGGGCCGCGGGTACCTCGGGCTACGAGGCGGCGGCCCGGTACGTTGAACGGCAACTGGCGGACGCGGGCTATCGCAGCACTCGCCAGTACTTCTCCTTCCGGGAGGACGGCCGGGAGATCGGTACCTTCAACATCCTCGCCGAGACCGTGTCCGGCCGGGACGACCACGTGGTCATGCTCGGGGCCCATCTCGACGGCGTGCCGGGCACCGCGGCGATCAACGACAACGGCTCGGGAGTGGCGGCCGTGCTGGAGGCCGCGAAGGCCATCAGCCGGCTGGACCGGATCGACCACAAGGTCCGCTTCGCCTGGTGGGGGGCCGAGGAGTTCGACAAGTCCTACGGGTCACGGCACTACGTCAAGGACCTGGCCAAGAACGATCCCGCCAGGCTCAGGAACATCGCCTCCTACCTGAACGTGGACATGATCGCCTCACCGAACCCCATCATCGCGGTCTACGACGCGCGGGACACCGACCACGACCTCAAGATCCCGGCGGGCTCGACGCGGCTCATGGACCTCCTCACCGGGTACTTCGACTCCCTCCACCAGGCCTGGACGACCACGGACTGGGACTACGACTCCGACCAGGTGGCCTTCGCGAAGAAGGGCGTCGCGGTCGGCGGACTGTACTCGGGGGACGATGAGAAGAAGAGCAGGAAGGAGGCGCTCCTGTTCGGCGGACAGGCGAAGGAGAAGTGCGATCCCCACTACCACAAGCCCGGTGACGACCTCCGCAACGTCAACCTGGACGCCCTGGCCCTCATGACCGATGCCCTCGTGCACGCGGCCGTCCGCCTCGCCGGCGTACCGGCCTCCGTGACGAGGCCGTGAGGATCCCGCCACCCTCTCAGCACCGGCACGGCTCCTCCAGCGCGCAGGTCGTCGTCTGGCGGCCGTTCCCATCCACCCGCCCACAGGGGACGATGGGACCATGCCGCACCTGGACCCGGGACTGCTGGAGCTGCGGATCCACGGAATCCGGAACACACCGTCCCACCTCATGCTCCGGGCCATCCCGGCCAACGTCGAGCGCACCCGCGGTGACCAGCTGGCCGGGTTCTCCATCGACCGCGCCTCCGAGTCCGGTCACCGCGTGGAGGCCTACTCCTGGGGACGGCTGGCCCGGTTCACCGGGTTCCCGGCCCTCGGGCGGCTGGGGGACAGCCTGGTGCGCGCCGTCTGGTTCACCCTGGCTCCGTTCGGACTGGCCAACACCGCCTACTGGTCCCGGCACCAGTTCGGCAGGGGCCCGACGTCGGCCCCCACCGGCACCAGCCCGCCCGTCACGGCAGGGTGCCCGCTTCCCGAGGTCATCGGCGAGGGGCGACTGGCCGGCACCGTTCGGCTGCTCGGCCTGGCCCTGACCCTGCTCTTCGTCAGTACCGCGGCCACCGTCGCCCTGGACATGGCGGCCGGCGGGCGGGGCGGGTTCATCCGCGACGCCCTGGCGGGCTGGCCCTCCGGTACCCGGACGGCCGTGCTGACGACCCTTCCCGTGCTGGCACTGGGCGTCGTCGCGCTGATGTCCACCCTGGCGCGCACCCGGTACCTGCCCGGGCCGCCGGGCGTCGCACCGGTGGCGCCGCCGCACTCGGTGATGGCAGCGGCGCCGGACGACCCTGAACACATCGACGGCCTCGAGCCCACCGACGAGATCCCCGGTGACCGGAACGCCCCCAGCCACGTCCTGGCCCGCAGCGGCCTGTGGCGGGTCGGGTCGGGCATGCGGTTCCTGGGCCTGCTGCACATCGCGGGCGCGCTCGCCTGGACCGGATCGATCGCGGCACTGGCCAGGGTCGACGCGATGGTGGCCGGTGCCCGGTGGCCCGGCGCCCCGGCGGACCCCGGTGCGATGGTCCCCGGCCCGATGGAGGTGGCCTGGATCGTGCTGCTGGCCGGGGGACTGGCGGTGACCGCCGTCGTCGGGGTCCGCATCCTGAACTCCCAGGCCCACGATCCGCGCACCCGCACCCCGCCCGGCCACCGGTTCCTGCTCGTCGCCGGGGCCCTGGTGCTGACGGCGGCGATCGTGTGCTCGGTGGCGGACGTCCGTCCGTCCGGTCGTCCCGCACCGGGGGGCCTGGCCGCCGACGCCCCCGCGATGGCCGGTGACCGTGGTGGGGGGCTGGCCACCGTGCTGGTGACCCTGTGCCTGGCCGTCCTGCTGGTGGTCCTTCTGGTGCGGTCGCGCCGGGGCGTGGCCGAACAGGACCACGACGCCGTCGCCTGGGGCGGCCACGGCCCGTTCGTGTTCTCGTCCCTGGCCGTCGGCTTCGCCGTGCTGCTGTCCTTCTCCACGGTCATCCTGGCGGCCTGGACGCTCGGCAGCCACGAGCCGCCGGTGGTCCACCTGCTGTTCGCCTCGGGGTTCACCGCGCTCACGGGAGCCGCCCTGGCGGGACTTGCCGTGCAACTGCTCCTGTCCTGGCGGGCGGGGGAGAAGGGTGCGATCGACGAGCTGACGAAGGTCCGAGACCGCCTGATCGCCGATGCCGGCCCCTGGGCGGACGCCCCGGTCATCGGCACCGCGACGCGGGCCGTGTTCGTGTCGCGGCGGGTCGCCTCGCTGTTGCGCCGCGCGGAGGTGGCCACCGCCTGGCTGGCCGCCGCGGTCCTGGTGGGCCTGGCGGTCTCCGTGGTGCTGAACGCGGCGTGGCTCGTCGGCTGGCCCGGACTGGACGGGTGGTGGCCCCTGGTCCGGGCGACGGGCACGGTCGGACTGTGGATCGGCGTGGTGCTGGTGGCCGCCATCGCGATCCTGTCCGGCCGGGGCCAGAGCCGGCCGGCCGGACTGCTGTGGGACCTCATGTGCTTCCTGCCCACCCAGGCCCATCCCTTCGGACCGCCGTGCTACTCCGAGCGCGTGGTGCCGGAGGTCACCGACCGGATCGAGGAGTGGCTCGAGGAACCGGCCGACGGGGTACGGCGCGTGATCCTCTCCGCCCACTCGATGGGTGGGGTCCTGGCCGTCTGCGTGCTGTTCCACCTGTCCGCCCGCGGCATGACGGAGGAGCGGCTGCAGCGCATCGGGCTGCTGAGCTACGGTTCGCAGTTGCGCCGGTACTTCGCCCGCTTCTTCCCCCAGGTGCTGGGTGCGCAGGTGCTCTCGATCGTTCCCGCCCCGCCGCCCTGGGCCGACGGCCGCGACCCCTGGCCACCCGAGCTGGCCGAGGAGGTCGACCAGGAGCGGGCCACGCAGTGGCTGCCGGGTGCGGCAGCGTCCCTGCGGGCACCGGGGTCGCTGTGGGGGATCGTGCAGGACCGGTGGACCAACCTGCACCGGCCCAATGACCCCCTGGGCTTCACCGTGCGCTACGGTTCCTCCGGATCCGCGGACGGCATGGACGTGCAGGCGGAGGAGTTCGTCCGCGGCGCCTACCAGTTCACGGTGGCCACCCATCAGGGATACCTGGAGTCCGTGGTCTACGCGCACGCGCTGGAGGACCTGGTCACTCGTCTCGGCCGGGACAGACCTGGACCCGCGACCGAACCGTGATGGGACGTTACCAGCACGTGACATGGGCGGACCTGGCCGAAAGTGCCGGTTCGGAGCCAGAAGTCTGGACGATGGTCTACTGGTCGACCGCACGAGCCCGGCGATAACCTGAAGGAGCCCTATGAGACGGTGCACATGGACCGGAACGGTGGAACAAGCCCGGGGGGATACGGGCCCACCAATCCTCAGTCCTTCAGGAGGCGGTCATCGCGACCGCCTCCTGACTCGTTAAGGGACCCCGGCCGGCAGGAGCACCGCGGGATGACGGGGCGGAGGATCCGTGCGAGTCTCGGGGCATGCGAGAACTCGTGGTCCTCGGCACCGCCTCGCAGGTCCCCACCCGTGAGCGCAACCAGAACGGCTACCTGCTGTTGTGGGACGGCGAGGGGTTCCTGTTCGATCCCGGCGAGGGAACCCAGCGGCAGATGACCCTCGCGGGCGTGGCAGCCAGCAGGATCAGGCGGATCTGCCTGACCCACGTCCACGGTGACCACTGCTATGGGGTGCCCGGTGTCCTCTCCCGCATGGCGCTGGACGGCGTGGAGCACCCGGTGCACCTGCACTATCCGGTCTCCGGGGAGCCCGTGGTCCGGGCGCTGGTCTCCCTGGCCTCCGGCCGGCTCGACCTCCGGCTGCACCCCCACGGGGCGGCCGGGGAGGTGGCTCCCGGCCTGGCGGTCCGGCCCCTGCGCCATCGCATCGAGGCCTACGGCTACCGCCTCGAGGAGCCGGACGGGCGAACCCTGTCCCGGCAACGGCTCGCGGCCGCCGGCATCGGCGGTCCCGACGTCGGCCGGTTGCAGCGGGACGGCGTGCTGCGCGGCGTCTGCCTGGAGGACGTCAGCGAGTTCCGTCCCGGCCAGCGGTTCGCCCTGGTCATGGACACCGCCCCGTGTGCCGGTGCCGAGGACCTGGCGGACCGGGCCGACCTGCTGGTCGCCGAGTGCACCTTCGCCGATGCCGAGGCCGGCCTGGCCCGGGACTACCGGCACCTGACAGCCGGGCAGGCCGGTTCCCTGGCGGCCGACGGCGGTGTGCGCACCCTGCTGCTGACCCATTTCTCCTCGCGGTACCAGGACCTGGAGCCCCTGCGCCTGCAGGCCCGGGCTCGGGCGGGGGGGTGCCGAGGTCAGGGTGGCCCGGGACCTCGAGCGGTGCCGGCTTCCGAGGCGTCGGCCAGCCCGCCCCTGACCACCCCGGAGGGTGGCGGCCCGGTTCATTCCGGTTCCCACCGCAGCAGGTCCCCGGGCTGGCACTCCAGGGCCTCGCACAGCGCCTCCAGGGTCGTGAACCGCACGGCCTTGGCGCGGCCGTTCTTCAGGACGGCCAGGTTCGCCGGGGTGATGCCCACCCGCTCCGCCAGCGTGCCCACGGCCATCTTGCGCCGGGCGAGCATGACGTCGATGTCCACCACGATGGGCATCAGATCACCTCGTCGAGCTCGGACCGCAGGGCGCGGGCCTCGGCGTCGCGGTCCACGGCCTGGGCCAGGAGCGTCCGCTGGACGTAGACCACCAGCGCCACCCCGGCCACCACGAGAGCCGCGCCGCAGACCAGGCCGACCACCCCCGGCGCCGCCGCGGTCGGGGCCAGCACCACGGCGACCCCGAGGACCAGGACCGCCGCCGCGGCGATCGCGGCGATGATCGCGTCCACGTACCGGAACGCGGCGGGGGAGAAGACCGTGCCCCTCCGGACCATGGCCAGCAGCCGCCAGACGCAGACCGCCACGACCTGCAGGGTCACGATGCCCAGCACCACGAGCACCACGAGGCTGACCCGAAACCAGTCCGGGGCACCGGCCAGGTCCGCCCAGAACAGGGGCACCATGACCACCTGGACGACGAGCGAGCCCGCCAGGGCGAGGGCGAGCACGCCGCGCAGGGCGAGGACGGTGATGGTCCGCATGACAACTCCTCAGATCGACTGTCGAGAACAATCTATCGTCATTCGATAGCTGGTGCGCGCGGTGCGGTGGTCGCGCCCACCGGCGCCGCGGGACACAATGGTCAGGTGAGAGACGCGCCGCACCAGTCACAGCCGCCGTGGGAGTCCGGATCCGGGCATGGGGCCGGGAACGAGACCGGGACCGGACCCGACGCCGGCCGCGGCCCGGGCGCCGTCGTCGCCGTGCGCGTGGGCCGGGTCCAGCGGCAGCAGTGGAACGGCCGCGAGCTGTCCACGGCGGCCGCGAAGGACGTCGTCGAGGGGCCGGTGCGGGTCTCGGCCGCGGGCCTGGCCGGTGATGAGCAGGGAGACACCCGGCATCACGGGGGGCCCGAGAAGGCGATCCTCGCCTACGCGCAGGAGAACTATGGCGCCTGGCGGGCCGAGGGCCTCGACATCGCGGAGGGCGGGTTCTTCGAGAACCTGACCGTGGCCGGCTGGCCGGAGGCCGCGGTGCACGCCGGGGACGTGTTCCGCATCGGCGAGGTCCTCGTCCAGGTCAGCCAGCCCCGGCGCCCGTGCACCACGCTCTCGGCCCGGTGGGCGATGCGCGAGCTGCCCCAGCTCGTCCAGCGGACCGGCCGGTCGGGGTACTACCTGCGCGTCCTCGAACCCGGTCAGGTCCGCGCGGGCGACCCGATGACCCTGGTCCGCCGGGTGGACGGATCCGTCTGCGTGGCCGAGATCAACCGCGTCATGAACGTGGACCGGAGTGACCGCGAGGGCATCGCGCGCCTGCTGGCCTCCCCGGAACTGCCGCAGGCCTGGCGCAGGGGCCTGGAACGCCGACTGGGCGGGGTCTTCGAGGACGACTCCGCGCGCCTCGGCACCCCCTGAGGGAGACACCCGGCCGGATCGCGCCAGTACGCTGGGCTCATGCCGGAGACACCGTCCACACCGTCCCCCGACCAGGCCTCCGCACGTCCGTTGACGCTCCTCTGGTTCCGCGACGACCTGCGCGTGGCGGACCACCCGGCCCTGACGGCCGCGCGGGAGGCGGGAGCCGTCGTCGGGCTCTGGATCCGGGAGGTGCGGGACGGCGAGGGGCGCGGACCCCGGCCGCTGGGCGGGGCCACGCGCTGGTGGGCCCACCGGTCCCTCGAGGCACTGGCCACCGAGCTCGACGAGCTGGGCATCCCGCTGGTGTTCGCCGCCGGGCCCGCGGCCGAGGTGCTGCCCGCGGTGGCCACCGGGCTCCAGGCCACGGCCGTGACGTGGAGCCGGCGCTATGCCCCGGCGTCCCGTGCCCTGGACACCCACCTGAAGGACGGGCTCCGGGCCGCCGGGCTTGAGGTCCACAGCCACCCGGGTTCCCTGCTGGTGGAGCCGTGGGAGGTCAGCCCCGGATCCGGCGGCCACTACAAGGTGTTCACCCCGTTCTGGAAGGCCGCCGCGGACCTGCCGGTCGGGGCGCCGCTGCCGGCGCCCGAGCCCCAGGACCCGCCCGCCGGGCTGTCCGCACGCCTGGATCGGCTGCACCGGGACGGCACCGTGGTGCCGCTGGGCCAGCTGGACCTGCTGGACGAGGACCCCCGGTGGTGGGAGGAGACCGTCGCCCGGTACTGGGAGCCCGGCTGCGTCGCCGCCGGGGAGGCGCTGGCCGGCCTGGAGGAGTCGGTGACCGGGTACAGCACCACGCGGGACGTCCCGGGCGATGACCACGGCACCTCCCGGCTCTCCCCGCGCCTGCGCTTCGGGGAGCTCTCCCCCCGTCAGCTGGTGCACGCGGTCACCGCGCATCCCGAGCTGGGGGCCCCGGAGAACGAGGACCGCCGCGCCTGGGTGCGCCAACTGTACTGGCGCGAGTTCTCCTGGCACCTCACCTACCACTGCCCGCCGCTGGAGTCCGAGCCGCTGCGGCCGGAGTTCCGTGCCTTTCCCTGGGAGCCCGACGACGACGCGCTGCGGGCCTGGCAGCGGGGGCGCACGGGGGTGCCCCTCATCGACGCCGGCATGCGCCAGCTCTGGCAGTCCGGCTGGGTGCACAACCGGGTGCGGCTCGTGGTCGGCAGCTTCCTGGCCAAGAACCTCCTGCACCCCTGGTGGGACGGGGAGCAGTGGTTCTGGGACACCCTGGTGGACGCGGACGAGGCGAACAACCCGGTGTCCTGGCAGTGGGTGGCCGGCTGCGGGGCGGACGCCGCCCCCTACTTCCGGGTGTTCAACCCCGAGACCCAGCGCGAGCGGTTCGACCCGGATGGTGTCTACGTGCGCCGGTGGGTCCCCGAGGCGGTGGAACCCCTCAGCGGCTACCCCGAGCCCATCGTGGACCTGAAGGAGTCCCGCCGGCACGCCCTGGACGCCTACGAGGAGATGAAGAACGCCGCGTCCTGAACGCTGGGGCCCACCGGCGGGAGACGACGGCCCCCGACGGCGTCAGGGCCCGGGGGTGACCCCGAGGACCAGGTCATCGCCCTCGGCGGGGTCACCGCGCCCGTCGGTGTTGTTCGTCAGGACCCAGAGCGCACCGTCCGGCGCCACGACGGCATCGCGCAGCCGGCCGTACTCGCCGGACCAGCGGGTGGCGGACGTGCCCGGGTCCGCCACCGGAACGGTCCGCAGGACCTCACCGCGCAGGTTCGCGATGTACAGCATCCCCTCCAGCGCGGCCATCCCGCTCGGACTGGCCTCGGCCGGGGACCACTGCTGGACCGGGTCGATGAACTCCCCCTGCGCGCCGGAGCCGCCGCCCGCGATCCCCTCGACCTCCGGCCAGCCGTAATTGCCGCCGGGCTCGATCACGTTCAGTTCGTCCCAGGTGTTCTGCCCGAACTCGGTGGCGAACATCGTGCCGTCCTCGGCCCACGCCAGCCCCTGCACGTTGCGGTGGCCCGAACTGTAGACCGGGGAACCGGGGTCCGGGTTGTCCTCGGGGACCGTGCCGTCCGGGGCCAGGCGCAGGATCTTCCCCGCGAGGGATGCCGGGTCCTGGGCGCTCGCGCGATCACCGGCGTCACCGGTACCGGCGTAGAGCATCCCATCGGGTCCGAAGGCGATCCGCCCGCCGTTGTGGTTGCCGGCGGCGGGCAGGCCCTCGATGATCGTCTGCGCCGGGCCCAGGCCCAGGCCTCCCGCCTGGCCGGTGAGGGCGAAGCGCTGGATGCGGTTGCCCCCGGCGGCGGTCGAATAGGCGTAGAGCCACCCGGCTCCGCCGCCGTCGGACAGGACGGCCAGTCCCAGCAACCCGCCCTCGCCCCGGTGGACGACCCCCTCGACCGTGCCGACCTCACGCGTGCCGGCCCGCTCGGTGCCCACCCCCGTCAGTTCGAGGACCGTGCCGTCGTCGCGCTGGCTGACCAGGGCGGCGCCCCGGTCCGTGAAGACGATCGACCACGGCGCGTCGAGCCCGCCCACCACCGTCCGCGGTTCGGAACCCATCCGGGGGGCGGCGTCCGCAGCGGCGTCTGCTGCGCCACCGGTCGTCGGGGCGGCACCACCGGCGGACGGCGGGCCGGGACTGCCGGCCGGTGCCGGGGTCCCACCGGTGCCGCCACCGGGCGCGCCACAACCGGCCAGCAGCACGGCGGCGGCCAGTCCGAGGGCGCAGCGGGAGATCCTCCGGTGACTCGTCACGGGGTCAGACGACCTGCCGCTCCTGGGTGACGAACGCATGGGAGGTGGCGAAGTCCACGAACTTGGCCTCGTCCTCGAGGAGCCGTCCGGCGGCCTTCTCCCCGTCCGGGCTCGAGAGCGCGGCCACGAGGTCCTCGAGGGACTCCCACCAGACCTCGGACGTGCCGTCCGGGGGCGTCTCCAGGGACATGCCCCGGGCCCTGGCGAACGCGGTGTTGACGGGCGTGTCCAGTGGGCGGCTCTGGACGTACCTGGTGAAACCGAGCACCGGCTGGAGTTCCCTCATCAGGTCCGCGTGCCCCCCGGACCAGTACTCGTGGAACTCCTCCGGAGTCAGTTCGGGGCGCCGGCGGGCAACGTAGACGAGCTTCACGGCCATCTGGGTCCTCCTGGTCGATGCGGCGTGCGAGGGATGATCCCCGGTCCGATGATCCCCGCTGCGCCGCCGCCGCCGGTAGGTTTCGGGCGCGCGGTCAGGGGCCCCGGGCACCGGCAGCACCCTCTCCTCCACGCTCCGCACGACCCGCGCCCACGGCAGCTGGGGGCGGTGGTCCACGTGCCGGGGTCCCATCGCATCCTCACCGTGGGGGAGCGGGGTGCCGGTGCCCGCTGCCCCGGCCGAGTTCCCAGTTGCCCCCGCCATGGCCACCGTCACCCCCGGTGACGGGCAGGGCCTGGCCGGTGGCCGACGTCGTGGTCTCGACCTCCGCGATCAGAGAGGCGAACCACGCGGTGTACCGAGGGTGGACCGGTTCCGGGTCCGGGGTCCCGACACGGTCCAGGATGAGGGCCGCCGCCTCGGCGGGAGTGGTGCCGGCAGTGACCTCGCCACGGCCGACCAGGGTCCGGTCCGCCGTGGAGTAGCGCAGCACGCGCGACTCGTCCCGAGGGGTGTCGAAGGGGACCGGGTCGCCCGGCCGCAGGTTCCCCGCCGTGGTGATCGCGATCCGCCAGTGCGCGCCCGAGGGGTCCATGCCGGGCGCGAACCGCAACTGCTGGTAACCGCGGCGGTACAGCTCGCGCAACCCCTGCAGGACCCGTAGCGGCGTGCTGACCCCGAGGGCTGTCCGCACGGCCCGGAAGGCCTGGTCCCCGTGCGCCACGAGGTAGGCCTCCCGGACGTCGGTACGCGCCAGGGCGATGGTGTCGACGGCGGTGCGGACCGCGTCGTGGAGGGGCCAGCCGAAGATGCCGGAGCTGAGCAGGGGGAAGGCCACCGTCCGGGCGCCGAGGGCGTCCGCCACCTCCAGGCTGCGGCGGTATCCCGAGACGAGCAGGGCCCGGTCCCGCTGTCCGGACCGGTGGTCCGGCCCGACCGTGTGGATGACCCACCGGGCCGGCAGGTCCCCGGCCGTGGTCCACGCGGCGTCCCCCGTGCCGAGCCCGTGGGGGTACCAGAGGCGGGTCTCGGCCAGCAGGCCCGGCCCCCCGGCGGCGTGGACCGCACCGTTCACGCCGGCCCCACCGCCCAGGGAGGTGTTGGCCGCATTGACGATCGCGTCCACGGTCGTCCGGGTGATGTCACCCTGGAGGGCGATGATGGCCGGCATGGGGCCAGTATCCCCGGGGACGGGGGCGCCTGGCGAGGACGGGGCCTCCGTCCACGGCCGGTCCACCCCGGCCTCCGCTCACCGGCCGGGACCGGCGTCAGGAGGCGGCGGGCGCCTGTACCCCGCGGTCGGTGCTGCGCCCGCCGTGGCCCTGCGCGATGATGATCACCTGCAGGATGGCGGCCAGGCCCGCGGCGATGCCGAAGGCGACGAAGAGCGAGCCGGCACCGTAGCCGTTGTTGAGCAGGAAGCCGGCCACGAGCGGGGCCGTCACGGCGCCGAGGCGGCCGACGCCGAGGGCCCAGCCCAGGGCGGTGCCGCGCAGGTACCCGGGGTAGTGGTTGCTGACGGCGGCGATGATCAGGCACTGGGTGCCGTGGGTGCCCACGCCGGCGACCATCAGGATGACGTACACCAGCCACACCGGCGGGGAGAACAGCAGCGCCAGCAGGGCCACGCCGGCCAGGGCCGCGGCGACCACGCCGGACTTCACGGCGCCGTACCGGTCGCCGGCCCAGGCGGTGACGATGGATCCCATGACCGCGCCGATGTTCAGGGACAGCGAGAACGTCAGCGCCGAGCCGAGGTTGTATCCGAGGGACTCCATGGCCCGCGGCAGCCAGGTGCCCAGGCCGTACCAGGCGAACAGGGTCGCCAGCGTGGCCAGCGCGAACATGATCGAGACCAGCAGGTAGGGCTGGCGCAGCAGCCCGGCGTATCCGCCGACCCGTTCCGGGGACGCCGAGGCGGTGCCCGCGGCGGCGCCCTTCCGGGCACGGTCCTCCGAGGCGAGGGTCTCGGGCAGGTACGCGAAGCCCAGCGGGACCACGACCACGAGGGCGATGGCGGCGACCAGGAACATGGACGGCCAGCCCAGGGCGGGGATCATCGGGATGCCGATCAGGGCTGCCAGCGATCCGCCGATCGGCACACCGGACATCATCAGCGTGGCGATGGAGGAGCGCCAGCGGTCCGGGACCAGCTCGGCCACCATGGCGTTGGCGGAGGGCACGAGACCGCCCAGCCCGATGCCCGCCACGAGGCGGAAGGCGCCGAAGACCCATGCGCTGGGCGCGAACGCGCAGAGGATGGTGAACACGGAGAAGGTGATGGCGCAGGCCAGGATGGTGCGACGCCGGCCCAGGGCGTCGGCCAGGCGGCCGGCGAACAGGGCGCCGATCATCATGCCCACGAAGGCCATCGAGCCCACGACGCCCAGCCCGGCGTCCGTCAGGCCCCAGTCCGTGTCGTTCACCAGCGAGCTCTGGACCGTGCCGAAGACGATCAGGTCGTAACCGTCGAACACCACCAGCAACCAGCAGACGAGCACGGCGATGGTCGCCTGGCGGCGCGTCAGCGCGCCGGGGGTGCGAGGAGCGGTGTGAGACGTCCTTCCGCCCCGCGCGGGGCGTGAAGTGTCGGGAGTGGGCTGGATCATAGGTTCCACTGTGAGGTAGATGACGCTTCAAATGCCAGAATGATCTGCTGTGCAGAAGAATACGCCGCTTCGGCAGAAACCGAACTATCCCGTCGAGTCCGTCGACCACGCGCTGGCCCTGATGGAGATGGTGCGCGACTACGGCAGGGTGCGCCTGAGCGTGGCCGCCCGCCTGCTCGGCGTCTCGGTGTCCACCGCCCACCGGCTCATGGCGATGCTGGTCTACCGGGGGTACGCGGTGCAGGACGCCTCCCGCCGCTACGTGCCGGGCCCGGCCATGGGACTGCCGCCGGCCGGGGTGTCCTGGACGGTCGAGGTCCGGCGGCGGGCCCACCCCCACCTCGAGGACCTGGCCCACGCCACCGGTGAGACCACCAACCTGCTGGTGCTGGCGGGAACCGACGTGAGGTTCATGGCCTCCGTCGAGGGTCACCGCCCGGTGCGGGTGGGGGACCGGCAGGGCGTCGTGCTGCCCGCGGCCGGGGTCTCCGCCGGCAAGGCGATGCTGGCCGCGATGGACCCGGCCGACGTCGAACGGGCGTACCGGCGCCGGGCCGAACAGGACGGGACCGCCTTCGACGCGCGCGCCCACGCCAGGCTCGCCACCGAGCTGGAGGCCGTGCGCCACCGCGGCTTCGCCTCGAACGACGAGGGCACGGAGGAGGGCATCTGCGCCGTGGGCATGGCGATCCGCGACGGCTCGGGTGCCGCCGTCGCCGGGCTGAGCGTGGCGGTGCCGCACCAGCGGTACCGCCACGCCCTCGAGACCGGCCTGGTCGACGAGGTGCGGCGCGCGCGGGAGGCGATCGAGGCGGACCTCGCCGATTTCACCGTCGCGGGCTAGGTGCGGCTAGTCCGTCCAGTACTGCCCGTTGGCCGCGCGCACGTATCCGGGGATCCGGAACAGGTCGATCAGCACGAGCAGGAGCACGAGGGCGCCGAACAGGAATCCGATGCCCCAGGACGCGCTGGTCAGCCCCACGACGGTGAGCACCGCGTAGGCGACCCCGGGACCGGGATGCCCCAGGTAGAAGCGGTGCGCACCGAGCAGCCCGAGCAGGACGCAGAGCACGTAGGCGACCCCGAGGCTCCGCGGGGCAGCCGGCGTCCTACGCCTCACGCGGGACCAGGGCCAGCACGCGGGAGGGGCTGCCGCTGCCGCCCACGATCGGCAGGGGCGCCACGACCACCACGGCTCCGCGGGCCGGCAGCCGGGAGAGGTTCTGCAACGAGGTGATCCCGTACTTGTCCGAGCCCATGAGGTGGTAGTGCACGGGGAAGGGCGGTTCGAGCGCGGCGGCGTTGCCGGCGTCGATCCCCACCGTCTCCACGCCGAAGCCGGCGATGTCCGTGCACGCCAGCCACTCGGCGCAGGCCGCGGAGAGCCCGGGGGTGTGGGACCCGGTCTCATCGGCGTTGAGGAACGCGGCCCGGTCCTGGGCGTACCGGTCCCAGCCGGTGCGGTACAGCACCCATCCGCCCGCGGGCAGGGGGCCGTGCTCGGCCTCCCAGGCGCGCACGTGCTCCACCTCGAGGAGGAAGTCGGGATCGGCGGCGGCCTCGGCGGAGAAGTCCAGCACCACGGCAGGTCCGATCAGCCGGGGCAGCGGGATGTCCGCCACGTCGTGGCTGTCCCGGCCGGAGATCCAGTGGATCGGGGCGTCGATGTGCGTGCCGATGTGCTCACCGGTGTGGATGTTGGCGTGCCGCCAGAAGGGGCCGGGCTCGTCGTAGGCGCTGACGGTCTCCAGGGAGAAGTCGATGAGGTTCGCGAACGGCTCGGGCAGCTCCAGGGTGGGGGTGGTGCCGCTCAGCCGGTTCGTGAGGTCCACGATCTCCACCGACCCGGTGGCCAGGGCCGCGAGCAGCCCCTTGAGGGCGTCGGCAGGGGCGGGGGATCGGGGAGTGTCGGCGGTCATGAGGACATAACATCACGACGGGGGACCGGACCAGAGCAATGGAGGAAACATGACCCGAACCGTGGCGGACGTCGTCGGACAGGCACTGGCGGCCCTCGGGGCCGGACACGTCTTCGGGGTGGTCGGCTCCGGCAACTTCGCGGTGACGAACGCCCTGCGCCGGTCCGGGGTGCCCTTCACCGCCGCTCGGCACGAGGGCGGTGCGGCCACCATGGCCGACGCCTACGGCCGGATGTCCGGACGGGTCGGGATCGTCTCCACCCACCAGGGCTGCGGCCTGACGAACGCGGTGACCGGGATCGGCGAGGCCGCCAAGTCCCGCACCCCGATGATCGTGCTGACCGCCGACGCCGCCGGTTCGGCCGTGCGCTCCAACTTCAGGATCGACCAGGACGATCTCGCCCGCAGCGTCGGCGCGGTCCCCGAGCGGGTCCATTCCCCGGCCAGCGCCGTGGCGGACACGGTCCGTGCCTACCGCACGGCCGTGAACGAGAGGCGCACCGTGGTGCTGTCCCTGCCCACGGACGTCCAGTCCCAGCCGGCCCAGGGCGCGCCGGACGCCGGGCACGACGTCGGCCCGTTGCCTCCCCGTGTCCCCGTCCGGCCCGGCGCCGCCGCCGTCGAGGACCTGGCAGGGCTCATCCGCGCCGCCCAGCGTCCGGTCTTCATCGCGGGCCGGGGCGGCCGCGGGGCCGGACCGCAGCTCTCGGCCCTCGCCGAGGCGACCGGTGCGCTGCTGGCGACCTCCGCCGTCGCGCACGGGCTGTTCGAGGGCAACCCCTACAACCTGGGGATCTCCGGGGGGTTCTCCTCCCCGTTCGCGGCGGAGATGATCGCCGGGGCCGACCTGCTCATCGGCTGGGGCTGCGCGCTGAACATGTGGACGATGCGCCACGGGCGGCTGATCGGGCCCGATGCGACGGTGGCCCAGGTGGACGTCGAGGACGCCTCGCTGGGTGCGCACCGGCCGATCGACCTCGGGGTGCTGGGTGACTGCGCCGAGACCGCGACCTCGGTGCTCGAGGCCCTGCGGGGGACCGGCGGCGGGATCGCGTCGATGGCCGGGGCCGGCCAGTCCGGCGGGGGCCATCACTCGGCGGGCTACCGGACCCCCGGGATGGCCGACCGGATCGCCGCCGAGGCCCGCTGGGGCCAGGTCGGGACCGGGGACCTGTCCACGGGCGAACTGATCGACCCGCGGGTGCTCTCCCGCAAGCTGGACGCGATCCTGCCCGCCGCGCGGCTGGTGTCCGTCGACTCCGGCAACTTCATGGGTTATCCGAGTGCGTACCTGGGGGTCCCGGACGAGTTCGGCTTCTGCTTCACCCAGGCCTTCCAGTCCATCGGCCTGGGACTGGCCACCGCGATCGGGGCCGCCGTGGCCCGGCCGGACCGGTTGCCGGTGCTGGGCACCGGGGACGGCGGGTTCCTGATGGCGATCGCCGAACTGGAGACCGCAGTGCGGCTGGGGCTGCCGTTGGTGGTGATCGTCTACAACGACGCCGCCTACGGCGCCGAGGTGCACCACTTCGACGGCGAGCCCTTCGACTACGAGCCGGTGACGTTCCCGGTCACGGACATCGCCGCGATCGCCCGCGGTCACGGGGCCGAGGGCGTGACGGTCAGGTCCGTGGCGGACCTGGACGCGGTGCGGGCGTGGGTGGCCGGGCCCCGGACCGCCCCGCTGGTGATCGACGCCCGGATCGCCTCCGACGGCGGCGCCTGGTGGCTGGCCGAGGCGTTCACCGGGCACTAGGACGCGGGCGGCCGAGGTGGTGCGACGGCACCCCCTCGTGGATGACACCACGGCGACACGCCGTGCCGGAGGGTGATCCGGACCCCTTTTCCGGGCCCTCCGTCTGTGCACAACGAGCGGGCGCGCTGTCCACATCCTGTGGAGCACCGGCCCTCGGTCACCGTCGATCGGCGTGATTCCGCCGATCCGGGCGCGTGCCGCCACCGCAGGCTCATCCACACGGGCTGTGGACCGGCTGGGGAAACCGGGGGCACGGCCCCAAGCCATGATGTTGTGGTTGGTGCGATCGAGGACCACTAGATGTAGTATCTAAGTCATGACTTCGGTGCAGCGCCCAAGCGGCCGCACCAGGCTCCACAGACATCCAGAATCACGCAGATTCGCAGAATTCCATCCATGTATGCCCGTCGCTCCGGCCCTGCCGGAGGCGGTCACCGAAGACAGGGGAACATCATGACCGTCACCGTCTACTCCAAGCCGGCATGCGTCCAGTGCAACGCCACCTACCGCGCCCTGGACAAGAAGGGCATCGCCTACGAGACCGTGGACATGTCCCAGGATGCCGACGCCCTGGAGCGCGTGCGCGCCCTCGGGTACATGCAGGCACCCGTCGTCATGACCGGTGACGACCACTGGTCCGGCTTCCGCCCGGACAAGATCGAGGAGCTGGCCTCCGCCCTCGCCTCCTCGGTGGCCTGAGGCCCGAAGGAGACACCATGACGAGCGCGGTCAGCGAGAGCAGGCCGGTGGGCGCCGCGGATCCCCAGGACCCGCGTCCCACGGATGCCCGGCTGGTCTACTTCTCCTCCGCCTCCGGCTACACGCACCGCTTCGTGACCAAGCTGGGCTTCGGCGAGGGGGAGACCGCGCGGCTCCCGCTGATGACCCGGGAACCCACCCTGCTGGCCACCCGGCCCTTCGTGCTGGTGGTCCCCACCTACGGCGGGGGAGACGGCAAGGGGGCCGTGCCGAAGCAGGTCATCAAGTTCCTGAACGTCAAGGCGAACAGGGACCTCCTCCAGGGCGTGATCGCCGGGGGGAACACGAACTTCTACGAGGCGTACTGCCTCGCCGGGGACATCATCTCCCGCAAGTGCGGAGTCCCCCTGATGTACAGATTCGAACTCATGGGCACGCCGGAGGACGTCACGGCCGTGCGTGAAGGATTGGAAGGTTTTTGGGCATGACAGTCACCGAACAGGACATGATCAGGTCGGCCAAGCAGCTGCCGGCGGCCTGGCAGAACCTCGGCTACCACGAGCTGAACGCCATGCTGAACCTGTACGGCCCGGACGGGAAGATCCAGTTCGAGGCCGACCACGCCGCCGCACGGCAGTACTTCCTGCAGCACGTCAACACCAACACGGTCTTCTTCCACGACCTGGACGAGAAGCTGGCCTACCTCGTGGACAACGACTACTACGAGGCCTCGACGCTGGACCAGTACTCCGCCGAGTTCAAGCACTCGCTGTGGGACCGCGCCTACAAGCTGAAGTTCCGCTTCCCCACCTTCCTGGGCGCCTTCAAGTTCTACACCTCGTACGCGCTGAAGACCTTCGACGGCAACCGCTACCTCGAACGGTACGAGGACCGCGTGTGCATGGTCGCCCTGCACCTGGCCCAGGGCGAGGAGCAGCTCGCCACCGACCTGGTGGAGGAGATGATCGGCGGCCGCTTCCAGCCGGCCACGCCCACCTTCCTCAACGCCGGCAAGGCCCAGCGCGGTGAGCTCGTCTCCTGCTTCCTGCTGCGCATCGAGGACAACATGGAGTCGATCGCCCGCGGCATCAACTCCTCCCTGCAGCTGTCCAAGCGCGGCGGTGGCGTGGCCCTGTCGCTGACGAACATCCGTGAGCACGGCGCGCCGATCAAGCAGATCGAGAACCAGTCCTCCGGCGTCATCCCCGTGATGAAGCTCCTCGAGGACTCCTTCTCCTACGCCAACCAGCTCGGTGCCCGCCAGGGTGCCGGTGCGGTCTACCTGCACGCCCACCACCCGGACATCTACCGGTTCCTCGACACCAAGCGGGAGAACGCGGACGAGAAGATCCGCATCAAGACCCTCTCCCTGGGCGTGGTCATCCCGGACATCACCTTCGAACTGGCCAAGAAGAACGAGGACATGTACCTCTTCAGCCCGTACGACGTGCAGCGCGTCTACGGCAAGCCCTTCTCCGAGATCTCGGTGACGGAGAAGTACTACGAGATGGTCGACGACGCGCGGATCAAGAAGACCAAGATCAACGCGCGGGAGTTCTTCCAGACCCTGGCCGAGATCCAGTTCGAGTCCGGCTACCCCTACGTCGTGTTCGAGGACACAGTGAACCGCGCCAACCCCATCAAGGGGCGGATCACCATGTCCAACCTGTGCTCCGAGATCCTGCAGGTCTCCGAGGCCTCCGAGTTCAACGAGGACCTGTCCTACGCCCACGTCGGCAAGGACATCTCCTGCAACCTCGGCTCCATGAACATCGCCAAGACCATGGATTCCCCGGACTTCGGCAAGTCGATCGAGACCGCGATCCGGGCCCTGACGGCGGTCTCCACCATGTCCGAGATCGAGTCCGTGCCCTCCATCGTCAAGGGCAACGACTCCTCGCACGCCATCGGCCTGGGGCAGATGAACCTGCACGGCTACCTGGCCCGCGAGCGGGTCCACTACGGATCCGAGGAGGGCATCGACTTCACGAACATCTACTTCTACACGGTGCTCTTCCACGCCCTGCGTGCCTCCAACCGGATCTCCATCGAGACCGGCCAGCGCTTCGGCGGGTTCGAGGACTCGAAGTACGCCTCGGGCGAGTTCTTCGACAAGTACACCGACCAGGAGTGGGTGCCGGCCACCGGCAAGGTGGCCCAGCTGTTCGCGGAGTCCGGGGTGGCCATCCCCACCCAGGACGACTGGCGCGCGCTGAAGGCCTCCGTCATGGAGCACGGCATCTTCAACCAGAACCTGCAGGCCGTCCCGCCGACCGGTTCGATCTCCTACATCAACAACTCGACCTCCTCGATCCACCCGGTGGCCTCGAAGATCGAGATCCGCAAGGAGGGCAAGCTGGGCCGTGTGTACTACCCGGCGCCGTACCTGACGAACGAGAACCTCGAGTACTACGACGACGCCTACGAGATCGGCTACGAGAAGGTCATCGACACCTACGCCGCGGCCACCCAGCACGTGGACCAGGGCCTGTCCCTGACGCTGTTCTTCAAGGACACCGCCACCACCCGTGACCTGAACAAGGCGCAGATCTACGCCTGGCGCAAGGGCATCAAGACCATCTACTACATCCGGCTGCGCCAGCTCGCGCTGGAGGGCACCGAGGTGGAGGGCTGCGTCTCCTGCATGCTGTAGGGGCCGGGCGACCTCCGATCACCACCACCACCAACGCTTGAGTGAGGACGACACCACGATGATGGCTGATGCTGTCAAGACCCTCGAGACCGTCGAGGCGATCAACTGGAACCGCATCCAGGACGACAAGGACGTCGAGGTCTGGAACCGCCTGACCTCCAACTTCTGGCTGCCCGAGAAGGTGCCGCTGTCCAACGACATCCAGTCCTGGGCCACGCTGACCGAGGACGAGAAGGTCCTCACCATGCGGGTGTTCACCGGCCTGACCCTGCTGGACACCATCCAGGGCACCGTCGGCGCGGTCTCGCTCATCCCGGACTCGCTGACCACCCACGAGGAGGCGGTCTACACGAACATCGCGTTCATGGAGTCCGTCCACGCCAAGAGCTACTCCTCGATCTTCTCCACGCTGGCCAACACCAAGGAGATCGACGACGCCTTCCGCTGGTCGCAGGAGAACGCGAACCTGCAGAAGAAGGCCCGGATCATCCTGGACTACTACCACGGTGACGATCCGTTGAAGAAGAAGGTCGCCTCCACGATCCTGGAGTCGTTCCTGTTCTATTCCGGCTTCTACCTGCCCATGTACTGGTCCTCCCGGGCCAAGCTCACCAACACCGCGGACCTGATCCGGTTGATCATCCGGGATGAGGCGGTGCACGGTTACTACATCGGGTACAAGTACCAGCGCGGCCTCGAGACCCAGTCCGCAGAGCGCCAGCAGGAACTCAAGGACTACACCTTCGAGCTGCTGTTCGAGCTGTACGAGAACGAGGTCCAGTACACCCACGACCTCTACGACTCCGTGGGCCTGGCCGAGGACGCCAAGAAGTTCCTGCACTACAACGCCAACAAGGCCCTGATGAACCTGGGCTACGAGGGCATGTTCCCGTCCAGCGTCACGGACGTGAACCCGGCGATCCTCTCGGCGCTGTCCCCGAACGCGGACGAGAACCACGACTTCTTCTCCGGTTCCGGGTCCTCCTACGTGATCGGCAAGGCCGAGAACACCGAGGACGAGGACTGGGACTTCTGATCACGGGGGCACCTCGCACTCACTGAGCCACGACGGCGGAGGTGAGCACAGAAGGGGGCCGGTCCGGGCGATGCCCGGACCGGCCCCCTTCTGTCATGCCGGCACGCGCCCCGGCACAGCCCCTTCGGGGCCCATCGCCCTGGGCTCTTGGGACCTCTGGCCCAAAGATCACGGGAAGGTCACGGATAACGGTCTTGAAGGCCGAATTGGCCCCCTTCCGCGGCCCACAGTGGCGGTCATGGCCGTCCGAGCAGGCCGCGGTGCCCCGTGCACCGGACGGACGCGCGGTCGGCATATGCGGCTGATCTGCACGGATCCAGCGCCTCAGAAACGCCCGCCCGGTACAAGAACTCTCGGTGAAGAGTGATGAATTTGTGACTGACAGGGGGTAATTGCAACTGTTGCTTGATACCCTGTGCGAGGCGCAGACGTTAACACGCGCCCCACTCGCATCATGCATCACTTCTGAGGGAATCCGTCATGGCACTTCGCCCTGTCCTGCGCACCTGCGCCGTCACCACCCTGGCAGCGGCGCTGGCCGCCGCCACTGCCTTCCCGGCGATCGCCAACCCGATCGTGCCGCCGTCCGCGCCGGACCCGGCCCGGAGCGCCGTCGGCCAGCAGGTCGCCTCCGAGGTCAAGGGCGAGGAGCAGCAGACCCTCGCCGTCGACGGCATCGACCCCGAGGCGCTGCAGCCCGCCGAGCAGGACGCGACGCCCAGCGCCGATCCTTCCGCCAGTCCGAGCGGCACTCCGACCCCCGAGTCCAGCGCCGAGCCGGCCGTCGGGACCAGCGCGGAGCCGGCCGTCGGGACCAGCGCGGAGCCCAGCGCCGCCTCCGAGTCCGGGCAGCCCACCCCGCAGGCGGCGGGGACGCGTTCGGCGACGGTCTCGCTGGCCTCCGTGGTCTCCCCGGCCTCCGCGGCCAAGGCCGCACCGGGGACGGGACGGCCGACGGGGCAGGAACGGGATGTCGTCCCGGTCCCGGAGGGGATCGCGGCCAAGGCCACGGCCGAGACCGATGCCGAGACCGCTCCCGAGGCCCGGGAGCTGGCCGGGACCGCCCTGCCCGCCGAGGACACCGAGCAGGTCGCCGCGCTGACCGCCCCGGCCGAGACCATCGACTTCATCGTGGCCGGCGTGACCTGGGAGGTGCAGGACGCCGACCAGGTCACCGAGGTCTCCGTGCGCGTGCGCGAGGACGGCACCTGGACGGACTGGTCCAGCCTGGAGATCCACGACGGCGACGAGCGCCCCGGTGCGGACCGCACCGGCACCGAGCCACTGGTCTCCACCGGTGCCGACGCCGTCCAGGCCCGCGTCTCCACGGTCAGCGGCGAGGTCCCGAAGGGGTTGCAGGTCGACATCATCAACCCGGGCGTGGCCGACACCGACGGCAAGCTCAACCCGGCGCCGGCCGGTGCGCCGGAGGCCGGGGAGCCCACCGCGGACCAGGCCTCCACCGCCGCGTCATCCACCGCCGAGTTCGTCCCCGCGATGCACCAGCAGGACGGCCTGATCACCGGCACCGCCACGGCCCAGACCGTGGCCACCTCCGCCGACGTGCTGAAGCCCGCCATCGTCACCCGCGCCCAGTGGGGTGCCAACGAGTCCGTCGTCCAGGACTGGGGCCGCCCGTCCACCCAGCTCAAGGCGATGTACATCCACCACACCGCCGGCTCGAACAACTACACCAAGGCCGGCGCCTACGCCCAGATCCGCGGCATCTTCAGTTACCACGCCGTCAGCCTCCAGTGGGGCGACATCGGCTACCAGTTCCTCGTGGACAAGTTCGGCACCATCTACCAGGGCCGCCGAGGCTCCATCGACGCCCCGGTGCCGGGTGCCCAGGCGGGCGGTTTCAACACGGACACCATCGGCGTCTCCGCCATGGGCAACTACGACGTGGTGGCCGCCCCGGCCGCCATGGTGACGGCCATCGAGCGCGTTCTCGCCTGGCAGGCATACCGCTATGACGTCGACCCGAAGGGAACCACCCGGCTCACCCAGAGCGGCAAGGGGACGGCCCGCTGGTCCTCCGGCACCACGGTGACGGTCCCGACGATCCTGGGCCACAAGGTCACGAACTTCACGGCCTGCCCGGGCCGGTACCTGGACGCGAAGATCCCCTCCATCCGCACGAACGTGGATGCCCGGGTCACGCAGGCCGTACGCAACCACGGCGTCACGGTCCCCACGCTGGGCGTCCCCTCGAAGCCCGCCGACCACTATGTCCTGGACGGCAACGGTGCAGTGGCCACCGGTCGCTGGAACGCCGCGGCCGGGGCCGAGGACTACCAGATCATGTACCGGGCCGTGCCCCACGGCGGCGGGGACATCACCAGCCAGCCCTGGACCGCCGGGAAGACCGGCACGGAGACGTCAACCACCCTGGGCAACGAGCCGGGTGAGACCGCCCAGTACGCGGTGCGCTCCCGCCGCGGCGGGACCGTCAGCTCCCAGACCTACCTGGGCCAGCACACCGGACCGGTGTCCTGGACCGACGGCACCGTCCGGACCTCCGGCATGAGCCGCGTCAACCTCTCCGGCGGCGTCGGGGGCAAGGGGTACCGGGCGGCCCGCGCTGGGGCCATCCTCAACATTCCCAGCGCCTCCCGGGCCGACCGGCTGGTCGTGGCCGCCTCCGTGGGGTCGGGCACCGTGCGCGTCCGGGTGGAGAAGGACGGCACGTCCCTGGGCACCCTGCTGTTCACCTCCGGGTCGACCAAGTACCGCGCCATCGACCTGCCCACGGGTGGTGCCGGGACGGTCCGCCTGAAGGTGATGGACTCCAGGCCCATCACCTTCGCCTCGGCGGCCGTGACCCGCCCGGGCCAGAGCTCGGACACGGTGGCCCTGCACCGGGCCAGCTGCGGGCCTCAGTTCAGGGACAACCGGCCCGGTTCCGGCCACTTCACCGCCATCCAGTGGATGGCCTGCGAGAAGATCTCCGTGGGGTACTCCTCGGACCAGACCTTCCGCAAGAACCAGGACGTGACGCGCGGCGAGACCGCCCAGTTCGTCTACAAGCTCGCCGGCGTGACCCGCAAGGCCAACGGCACCTCCTTCAAGGACGTGAAGACCGCCTACGCGGATGCCATCGACTGGTTCGCGGACCGGGAGATCTCCGTGGGGTACACCGACCGCACCTTCCGGCCGAACCAGTCCGTGTCCCGCGGCGAGTTCGCGGCCTTCCTGTACCGGCTGGCCGCACCGAGCGGGTACCGGGCACCGGCCACCTCGCCGTTCCGGGACATGACCAGGAGCTCGCCCAACTACGAGGCCATCACGTGGCTGCGGAGCCAGGGCGTCACCTCCGGGTACGCGGACCGCACCTTCCGCCAGACCCAGAACATCAGCCGGGCCGAGGCCGCGGCCTTCCTCGAGTCCTTCTATGACGGGCCGCTGCAGTCGAGCGTCCTGCGGAAGATCCACGGCTGACGCCCTGCAGGAGGGGGACCGGCGTCCGCGCCGGTCCCCCCGTCCTCACCCGTCCTCACCCGGCGTCAGCCCTCGACGGCGATCGCCGGCCGGTGCACCGAGGGTGAGCCGTTCTGGTCGTGCACCCGGAGCTGCATCAGGGCCAGCCGCGTCAGGGGGACGTCCACGGCGAGCCGGTCGGCGACCGCGACGTACTGGCCCAGCAGGTGCTCGCCCTCGTGGGCGTGTCCGGCCAGGACGTCCCGGTAGAGCGACGAGGTGAACACGGACCCCTCCTCCGTGAACATCTCCAGGCTCGCGGCGTGCGCTGCGGCCGACGGGGGGTAACCGGCGGCCCGGGCCACGCGTTCGGTCTCGTCGATGACGTCGAGCACGAAGTCCTTCCCGCCGGGGGTGGACAGGATGCTGCCGATGCTGCCGCGCATCAGGCAGGTCATGGCGGCGCCTGCGGCGATGAACGCCCACTTGTGCCACATGGCGGCCAGCACGTCCTCGGCCATCGTCACGCGGTACCCCGGGACCTGCAACTCCCGCAGGACGGCCGAGGCACGGTCCGTCGTCCGCCCGTCCTGTTCGCCGAAGATGAGCCCCGCCTTGGGCTTGAGCTGGTAGACCGCGCCCTCGGGTGTCACCGTGCAGACCACCCGGACGATCCCGCCCAGGACGGTGGCGCGGCCGAACCGGTCGTTCACCGTATCCAGGTGGGTCAACCCGTTGAGCAGTGGCAGCACCGTGGTGCCCGGGCCGACTGCCGGGGTGATGTCCTCCAGCGCCGCCTCCAGGGACCAGGCCTTCACCATGAGCAGGATCAGGTCGTAGGGGCCGTCCAGCTCGCGGACCGTGAGCGCCCGGACGGGCACCGTCTCGTCGTACCCGGGCCCGTAGACGCGGAGCCCGTGGCGCAGTTGGTCCGCGCGGGGCGGATGGACCAGGTAGGACACGTCGCGGCCGGCACGGACCAGTCGCGTGCCGAAGAAGCCGCCGGTCGCCCCGGCACCCACAATCAGTGTTCTCATCGCCGGTTCCCCCTGGGTCTCGTGCGGCGTGGTCGGACGGGCTCGCGGTGCGGCGTGCCCCCTCCGCCGGTGCGGAGGCGGTCGTCGCCGCTCCCCGGTGGAGGGCGGATCTCGGAGGGGGTTCCCCGCACCCGGCGCCGGGTCCAGTCGCTGGCCTCCGAGATGATCGCCTCCAGCGGTCCCCGGCCCATGGAACTGCGCCACATCAGTGCGAACAGCATGAACGCGATGACCTGGATCCAGAGCGTCACCATCGGGCGGTCCTCCTCGGGCAGGACCTCGAGCATGAGCACGATGCAGTGCGCCGAGTACAGCGTCAGCGTCATCGCACCCATCGCCGCGAAGGGCGTGAAGACCTTGCCCCCGCGGCGGGTCACCAGCAGGGCCAGTCCCAGGAACGCCACGGCCGCGCCCAGGTTGTGCAGGAGGTTCAGGGGCGTGTCCGAGTAGGGCGAGACCGCTGTCAGCCACCACCACGTCGTGTTCGGCATCAGGACCAGTTCCGGACCGAAGACGAGCACCTCGCGGATCTCCTCGGCGTCGAGGGCCGGCGTCGCCTCGAGCAGCCGCCCGAAGCCGCCGGCCGGGCCGAGCAGGATCCGGGACGCACCCCACGCCGCCACGGCCAGTGCCGATCCCCAGCCCAGCAGGAACAGGGCCAGCCGGCGTGAGGTCAGCACCTGGCGCCCGATGACCATGCCCACACAGAGGTAGGCCATCCACAGCACGGCCGGGTAGTGACCGGTCAGGAGCATGTCCAGGGCGAACAGGTCGGGTTGCCCGGCCGCGGTGACCAGCGTGTAGTCGGCATCGGGATCGGCCTGTTCCGGCACGCGGCCGTTGAGCAGGTGCCGGAAGGCGGGGCCGAGGACGGCGAAGAGGGCCGCCGCGATGAGCAGGACCCGCGAGGACCGCCCGTAGAAGGGGATGGCCAGCAGGAACAGGACGCCGAAGTAGGGGATGATCGTCAGGATCGGCGTGTCCAGGTGGCCCAGGAGCAGGCCCACGAGCAGGATCAGCAGGCCCCGGACGGCCAGGGCGGCCCGGTCGGCCCTCAGGGTGCGGCCGTAGAGCTGGCCCCGGGACCGTTTCTCCACGAACGCGATGGACACCCCGGCGAGCACGGCGAACAGGGCCGCGGCCCGGCCGCCGAAGATGCCGAAGGACCAGCTCAGGCCGTCGCCGTCCTCGTTCTCGGCCGGGAAGACGTGGACGGCGATCATCCCGATCAGCGCCACGGCCCGGGCGACGTCCACGCCCATGGCGCGGCGCGAGGGCATGGCGGCCGCCGCCGCAGGACGCTCGGCGGGTTCACCAGGGGCGACCGTCTCCGGCCTTCCGACGCCCATCGCGGATTCAGGATCCCTGATCAGGGGGGCGAGGGGACGTGCCCTGCTTCATGGGGTCGACCTCCCGTTGCCGGTGAGCCATGGTGGCCCACAGTAGGCACCGCGGCGCCCGGGACGTCAAGGCGTGGACGGTGCCCGGCGGCCGGATTCACACCCCGTGCACAGCCTCGGACGATGGCAGGATGGACCCCATGACTTCCACCACTGCCGCCGGGCAGCCCGGCACCGAGGAGCACGACGTCGACGCGAACTTCCAGCGCACCTCGCCCCCGCGCGTCGAGGGTGGTGTCCGCGTCTCGGACTTCGACTCCGTCATCCACGCGCAGGGTGCGTGGCGCGACGACGAACTGCACATGGCCCCGGTCTCCGGACTGCTCACCGCGGAGATCCTGGCGCACGAGCCCCGGGAGGGGCTGCGGCTGGCGCGGTTGTCCTTCGAGATCCTGGGGACGCTGCACTACGGTCCGCTCACCGTCACCACGCGGACGGTCCGCCCGGGCCGGACGATCGAGCTCGTGGAGTCGACCCTCGAGGCCCAGGGGCGGGCCGCCCTCGTGGCCCGCGCCTGGCGCCTGGTCACCTCGGACACGTCCCCGGTCGGCGTCGTGAACGATGCCGGCCTGACTCCGCGCCAGGACTGCAGCCCGTTCCGGACCATGGCGGAGCGCTGGCCCGGCGGGTACATCCGGTCCCTGCAGATCCTCGCCGCCGACGACCACGCCGACGGTCGAGGCCGGTGCTGGCTCACCTCCTCCGTGGAGATGATCGAGGGTGAGCCGACCTCCGACCTCGTGCGGCTCATGGGCATGGTGGACACCGCCAACGGGGTCGCGCCGGTGGTCCCGAACGGTCCGGGCGGTTACGGCTATCCGAACGTCGACCTGCAGGTGCACCTGTACCGCGAGCCCGTCGGCCCGTGGCTCGGACTGGCGACCACGTCCAACCTCGGCACGGACGGGATCGGCCTGACCACGGCCGTGCTGCATGACGAGCTGGGGCCGTTCGGGCACTCCGAACAGATCCAGACGGTGCGCCGGGTCCCCGCCGCCGATGACTGATCCCGCAACGGACGGTCCCCTGCACCAGGTCCTGGACTGGGTCCGGCAGGAGGGCTCGCTGGGCGCCGCCGAGGACCTCGACTACGCGGTGACGCTGTTGCGGGCCGCCCAGGCCGGCCGGCTGACGGACCCGGTGGTGCGGCTCTACCGGCCCGAGCCCACCGTGGCCTTCGGCCAGCGCGACGCGCGGCTGCCCGGCTTCGACCAGGCCCGGCAGGCCTGCCGGGACCACGGTTTCGCCCCGGTCGTCCGCCGCGCGGGCGGGCGCGCGGCCGCCTACCACGGGGGAAGCCTGGTGGTGGACCACGTCCAGCGGGACACCGACGCGATGCAGGGCTTCCGGGACCGCTTCGCCGGTTTCGGCGAGCTGTTCGTCGACGTGTTCCGCGCCCGAGGCGTGTCGGCCGCCGTCGGGGAGGTCCCGGGGGAGTACTGCGCCGGGGAGTTCTCGGTGCACACCCCCTTGCCCCCGGGTCCGGACGGTGCCGCGCGCGGTCCGGTCAAGCTCGCCGGGACCGCCCAGAGGGTGGTCAAGGGCGCGTGGCTGTTCTCCTCGTCGCTCGTCGTCGAGGACCCCGCGCCGGTGCGGGCCGTGCTGACGGACGTCTACGCGGCCCTGGGGCTGGACTGGGATCCCGCGACGGCCGGAGCCGCCAGTGACGCCGACCCCGGGATCACCGTGGAGGCCGTCGCCGCGTCCCTGCGTGAGGCCTATGCCGGGACGCGGGCCGGCGCGCGAACCAGGATCACCGACCGGTCGTGGGCCGACCTGCTGGCACGGGTCCCGGCCGGCTGACCGGCAGCAGCGGACCTACTCCCCGGCGGCCAGCCGGCGGTGCAGCTCGGCCTTCGGCACGGGGGTGAATCCGGCCTCGAGGTAGCGGGCGCGCAGTGCGGCCTCGGTGCGCAGCAGGGACCAGCCCCGCTGGACGAGGAAGGGCACCGGCTTCCGTCGCTCGGCGAGGTCGCGGGCCAGCCGGCGCGCCGCCGTCGGGAGCCGGTGCTGGTCGATGTACCACGCGTGGAAGTCGGTTCCCGGCCTGAGGCCGAGCCGGGTCAGCACGCGGGGAAGCTCCGCGGCGAAGATGCCCTCGGCGACGACGGGACCGCCGGCCAGTTCGAGCGTGGCGTGGCCGATCACGGCCGACGCCGTGATCGAGTACTCGGGCACGCGCGTGCGGCCGGTCTCCAGCAGCTCGACCATGGCGTCCACGGCGGCCCGGCCGTTCCAGGTGACCGGATCGTCCCAGTCGACCTGGCCGTACTCGGTGCGCGGGAACACCGGTCCCGCGCCCCCGGCGGCGGCGTCCTCGGCGGCCTCCCGGTAGAAGGCGTCCAGTTGCAGGTGTGGTCGTCCGTAGGTGCGGGCCAGGTAGGACTTGCCGGCACCGGAGGCCCCGCCCAGCAGGACGAGGCCTCCGGTGCCGATCGAACCCGTACCGTTCGTTGCGGATGCGTCCAACGGATCAGTGCCCGCGGTCGATCCACTCCTGCAGGTGCGGAGCCTCCGCGCCGATCGTGGTGGAGTCACCGTGGCCGGTGTGCACGGTGGTCTGCTCCGGCAGGGTGAGCAGGCGGGACCGGATGGACTCGACGATGGTGTCGAAGTCCGAGTAGGACCGCCCGGTCGCGCCCGGGCCGCCCTGGAACAGGGTGTCGCCGGTGAAGACCACGCCGGGGGCGCCGTCCGGGCCGGTCAGCTCCGGGGCGTGGAAGCACACCGAACCGGGGGAGTGGCCCGGGGTGTGCAGTGCCGTCAGGGTGATGCCGCCCACCGAGAAGGTGTCCCCGTCGGCGATGATCCCGTCCGGGGCCTGGTCCGGGTAGACGGCGTCCCAGAGCATCCGGTCCTCGGGGTGAAGCAGCACCGGGGCGTCCACGAGGGAGCGGAACATCTGCACCGCGCGGATGTGGTCGTCGTGGCCGTGGGTGAGCAGGATGGCCAGCACCCGGCGGCCGTTCACGGCCTGGGCGACGGCCTCGGCGTCATGGGCCGGGTCGATCACGACGCAGGACTCGTCGTCGCCGACGATCCACACGTTGTTGTCCACGTCCCAGGTGCCGCCGTCCAGGGAGAACGTCCCGGAGGTGACGCGCTTGTCGATGCGTGCCATCAGAGCACCACCACCGAGCGCAGCACCTCACCGCGGTGCATCTTCTCGAAGGCGGTGTCGACGTCCTCCAGCGTGATGGTCTCGCTGACGAAGGCGTCCAGGTCCAGCCGGCCCAGGTGGTATTGGTCGATGAGCATCTGGAAGTCCCGGCTGGGCAGGGTGTCCCCGTACCAGGAGGACTTCAGCGACCCGCCCCGGCCGAACACGTCCAGCAGCGGCAGCTCGAGGGTCATCTCTGGGGTGGGCACGCCCACCAGCACCACGCGGCCGGCCAGGTCGCGGGCGTAGAAGGCCTGCTTGTAGGTCTCCGGGCGGCCGACGGCGTCGATCACCACGTCCGCGCCGAAGCCGCCGGTGAGCTCCTGGATGGCCTCCACCGCGTCGCGCTCCTTGGAGTTCACGGTGTGGGTGGCCCCGAGCTCACGGGCCTTCTCCAGCTTGCGGTCGTCCAGGTCTACCGCGATGATCGTGGTGGCCCCGGCCAGGGCGGCCCCGGCGATCGCCGCGGTGCCCACGCCGCCGCAGCCGATGACGGCGACGGACTCCCCGCGGGCGACCGCGCCGGTGTTGATGGCCGCGCCGATGCCGGCCATGATGCCGCAGCCCAGCAGACCGGCGGCGGCGTTCTGCTGATCGGTGACGCCCTCGACCTTGGTGCACTGTCCGGCGGCCACCAGGGTCTTCTCGGCGAACGCGCCGATGCCCAGGGCGGGGTCCAGTTCGGTGCCGTCCTCCAGGGTCATCTTCTGGGTGGCGTTGTGGGTGTTGAAGCAGTACTGGGCCTGGCCCTTCTTGCAGGCCCGGCACTCACCGCAGACCGCGCGCCAGTTCAGGATGACCTTGTCCCCGACCGCCACGTCGGTGACGCCGGCGCCGATGGCCGAGACGGTCCCGGTGGCCTCGTGGCCGAGCAGGTAGGGGTAGTTGTCCCCGATCCCGCCCTGGACGTAGTGCAGGTCGGTGTGGCAGACCCCGCAGGTGAGGATGTCCACGACGGCCTCGCCCGGGCCCGGATCCGGGATGACGATCGTCTCGATGCTGACCGGGGCGTCCTTGGCCTTCGCGACGACGGCCTTGACCTTCTGCGGCATGGTGCTCCTTCTCTGGCGACAGGGTTCGGCACCATCCCACCACAAACGCCGGGACAGTTCACCTGGCATCCCCTCCGGTGACCCATTGCGTCGTCCTGCCCGTGCGGCAGACTTGTCCCATGTGCGGACGGTATGTGATGGCCCGGGCCATCGGTGACCTGGTGGCCGAATCCGGCGCGGTCGAGCCCGAGGAGGACCTCGCGCTGCGCCCGAACTGGAACGTCGCGCCCACCACGGACGTGGCCGTGGTGCTGGAACGCGCGGTGCCGGCATCGGGCGAGGAGGAGGAGGGCGGGACGCGCCGGGAGGTCCACGTGGCCCGCTGGGGCCTCGTCCCGCCCTGGGCGAAGGACGTCTCGGTGGGCGCGCGGGCGTTCAACGCGCGGTCCGAGACCGTGACGGAGAAGCCCACGTTCCGTGCCGCGGTGCGCGCCCGGCGCTGCGCTGTCCCGGTGGAGGGGTACTACGAGTGGCTCAAGCCCGCCGCGGGGGCCGCGAAGGGGGCCGGCAAGAGACCGTTCTACGTGCACCCCGCCGACGGTTCGCTGATCTACTTCGCCGGTCTCTACGAGTGGTGGAAGGACGAGGCGCTGCCGGAGGACGACCCGCACCGATGGCTGCTCAGCTGCACCATCCTCACCGGCCCCTCGCCGGAGGCCGGGACCGGGGACGAGACCCTCGAGCGGCTGCACGACCTGCACGACCGGCTCCCGCTGCCGATGGACGCGGAGACGATGGACGCGTGGCTCGAGCCGGAGAGGCTGCCCAGCGCCGAGGCCGCCGGCCGGTTGGTGGACCGGGTGCGCGAGCAGGCCTACCGGACCGCCGCGGCCTGGGCGCTCGACGAGGTCGGCCCGGCGGTGGGCAACGTGCGCAACAACGGTCCCGAGCTGATCGAGCCGATCGGCCGGGCCGGGCAGCAGGACACGCTGGTCTGACCGGGCCCGGCGATGGAGGGGCCCGCCCCCGTGGGGACGGGGTGTTTCCCCTGGCGTCATCCGCAGGACACCTGACGGCCGGTTGACGGTCTCCGGCCCGTCCCGTGGGTCTCCTACGGTCGCTGGGCCCGCCCGCCGGGGCGGGCACCATCGACCTCGAGGAGCCCATTCATGACCGCACAGACCCCGTCCTTCCACCGCCGCGGCCTGCTCGCCGGCGGTGGCGCCCTGGCCGCCGCCGGACTGCTGTCCGCGTTGCCCTCCGCGGCCCACGCCGCACCCGGACGCCGCTCCACCGCGGCCGGGCGGATGCCGCTGTCCTTCGGGCGGGACGGGACGTTCACGGTGGTGCAGTTCAATGACACCCAGGACGGCCCCCTCACCGACCGCCGCACCATCGAGCTCATGGAGGGCGTGCTCGAGCGGGAGAAGCCGGGTTTCGTGGTGATCAACGGGGATGTCATCAACGGCTCGCCGCGCACGGACCGCGAGGTCAAGCAGGCCTACAACAACGTCGTCATGCCGATGGAGTCGCGGGGCATCCCGTGGGCCATCACCTTCGGCAACCACGACGAGGACTCGGTCGAGGAGAACGGCACCTCCATGGTCGAGGCGAAGATCGTCGACTTCCTGCGCCAGTACGAGCACAACCTCAACCCGGCCGTGGACGAGGGCGGGAGGGGCGTCCCCGGTGAGTCGAACGCACACCTGCTCATCCGCTCCTCGAAGGGCAACCGCGCGGCCTTCGGCCTGTGGCTGCTGGACTCCGGCCGCTACGCGCCGGAGACCGTCGGCGGTCAGGGGCACGACGGGCTGATGGCCTACGACTGGATCCGCCCGGAGCAGATCGACTGGTACCAGCGGCTCTCCCGGGACACCGAGAAGCGGTACGGCAGGGTCCCGTCGCTGATGTTCTTCCACATCCCCGTCTGGGAGTTCCACCACATGTGGCACGGCCAGCAGTTCACCTCGGACGACGCCGGCCACGCGGCGGCCGTGGAACGCCACGGCATCGAGGGGGTCAAGAACGAGGGCATCTACACCGGCCTGGTGAACTCGGGCATGTACGCGGCCGCCCTGGAACGCGGGGACGTGCTGGGCATGTACTGCGGCCACGACCACATCAACACGTTCATCGGTGACTACTTCGGCATCGAGCTCGGCTACGGCCCGGGCACCGGATTCGGCACCTACGGCCTGAACGACGGGACCGCGGACACGCACACCCTGCGCGGGGCCCGGGTGTTCACCCTCGACGAGAACGCGGAGAACGTCTACACCGGCAGTCACACCGTGTTCGCCCGGGACCTGGGCATCGACATGGCCCCGGTGAAGAAGCCGCTGGCGGAGCCCGCCGCCTTCCCGGACTACGTCTCCGCCTGACCGGCGCGCGGTGACACGACGGGGTCCCGGTCCGCGGCGACCAGCCCCGCCAGCCGGTGCAGGGCGGCGCGGGAGTCGCTGCCGGGCTCCGTCGTGTACACGAACATCGTCTGGTCCTCCACGCCCGTGACCTCCAGCGCCTCGTAGCGGACGTCCACCCGGCCCACCACCGGGTGGACCAGTCGCTTGATCCCGTCGCGCCGCTCCGCGATGCGGTGGTCCGCCCACCAGGCGCGGAACTCGTCGCTGCCGGCGGTGAGCTCCGCCACGAGGCGGTCCAGGAGGGGATCGCCCGGGTGCCGGCCGGCGTCGAGCCTCAGGGTGCCCACCATGGAGGAGGCGACCGCCTCCCAGTCGACGTACCGTTGCCGGGCCTGCGGGTCCAGGAAGGCCCAGCGGACCAGGGCGCGCTCCCGCGCGGGCCGGGCCGGCAGGTCCGCGAGCAGTGCGGCGGCGAGCCGGTTCATCGCGAGCACCTCCGTGCGGCGCCCGCGGATGAAGGCGGGATGCTCCGTGAACGACTCGAGCAGCAGGTGCAGCGAGGGCCGGACCCGCTGGACCGGTTCCGGTGCCGTTCCCCGGGCGGGCACGGCCCGGGCCAGGTCGAAGAGGTGCCGGGTGGCCAGGTCGTCGAGCTCGAGCGCCCCGGCGAGCGCGGCCAGCACGGAGTCCGAGGGGCGGCGGTGCCGGCCCTGCTCCAGCCGGGTGTAGTAGTCCGTGCTGACCCGGGCCAGCGCCGCGACCTCCTCCCGGCGCAACCCCGGGACCCGACGCCGGCCTCCGCCGTGCCGGGGCGGGTCCACCAGCGCGCGGCGCGCCCGGAGGAAGTCCCCGAGCCGGGCCCCCGGTTCGACGCCCTCCGCGTCCGCTCGCCTGTCCGATCCTGCCGTCATCCCGGCCTCCCGTCCCTGCCGCCTCGCGGTCCCGCTGTCGTCATCCCGTGGTCGTCCTGTCGTCGTGTCGTCCCGTCGTGGACGGGTTGCCCAGGGTCGTCGCCGCCGGGGCCGAGGTCACTCCGGCCCAGCCTGGGCATGCCATACCCAGGTTGGGCTGGGCACCCCTGGTGGCGTCCCCGGCGGTCCCGGTCATGATGGACTGGCACGGCCGACGACGAGGAGGAGCGGAGATGACGACCACGGAGGACCCGCCGCAGGCGGCGGCGCCGGGACGCGAACCGTTGTTCGAACGCCCCGGCGGAAGACCCGTGGGACCGCGCCGCGCGTGGCGCGACCTCGGCCCCGAGTATGCGGCCAACGGACTCGTCGGCGTGGTGTTCTCCGCCTCCGGGCCGATCGCCGTCACGCTCGCGGTGGGCCTGGCCGGGGGACTGACCCAGGCCGAACTGGCCTCGTGGGTCTTCGGCATCTTCCTCTCCGCGGGGCTGGCCACGATCGTCATGTCCCTCGTGTACCGCCAGCCGCTGGGCTTCGCCTGGTCGATCCCCGGCACCGTGCTGCTGGGGCCCTCGCTGCAGCACCTGTCCTTCGCGGAGGTGGTGGGGGCGTTCTTCGGCTGCGGGGTGCTCGTGCTCGCGCTCGGCATGACCGGGCTCGTGCGCCGCGTCATGACGGCCATCCCCATGCCGATCATCATGGCCATGGTCGCGGCGGTCTTCCTGCGCTTCGGCACGGACATCGTGGACGCCACGCGGGACAACGCGGCCGTGGCCGCGCCCATGGTCATCGCGTACCTCGTCCTGGCCGCGGTGCCGGTGCTCGGGCGGGTCCTGCCGCCGGTCCTGGGCACGCTCCTCGTGGGTGTGGCGGCCGTGGTGCTCAGCGGCCAGTTCGACCTGCGGGGCGACGGCCCCGTGCTGGCCGCCCCGGTGATCACCGTCCCGGAGTTCACGTGGGCCGCCCAGCTCGAGCTCGTGGTGCCGCTGGCCATCACGGTGCTGTTCGTGCAGAACGGCCAGGGCATCGCCGTCCTGCGGGCCGCCGGGCACCGTCCGCCGATCACCTCGTTCGCGGTCGCCTCGGGGGTGTTCTCGCTCGTCAACGCGGTCTTCGGGGCGGTGTCCGCCTGCGTCACCGGTCCCACGAACGCCCTGCTGACCGCCTCCGGGCAGCGGCACCGCCAGTACACCGCCGCCCTCGTCTACGCGGTGCTCTCCCTGGCCTGTGCCCTGCTCGCCCCCGGACTGGTGCGGTTCATGCTGGCCACGCCGGAGGCGTTCGTGCTCGCCCTCGGCGGGATCGCCATGCTGCGGGCGCTGCTCCAGGCGTTCGTCACCGCCTTCTCGACCACGTTCACGATGGGTGCCCTCGTGACCTTCGTGGTGACGATCTCCGGACTGGACCTGTTCACCCTCCACTCGGCGTTCTGGGGCATCGTGATCGGCTTCGCGGTCTCCCGGCTGCTCGAACGCGGGGACCACGCCGCACTGCGGGCAGGGGCGGAGGCCGGGCCCGACGCCCCCGACGCGGTCCCGGCGGCCCGGGCATGAGCCGGGCCGGGGGCGGGCAGGGCACGTCGGCGCGGTGCGGCGCTGCTCGGGCATCGGCGCCTCCGTCCTGGGGGTGCGCGCCAGGCGCTGGTGCGGACTGACGGACCGGGCGGCCCTCGGCAGAACCCGGGGGGCGGGCCCCCGGCCCGGCCGCATCAGGGTGTGACGAGGGCAACGACTCCCGGTCCCGCGGGCCAGCATAGGCCCCGTGGCCTGCGGATATCCAAGAGCCTGTCGCCACGGATTGGGTAGCAGGAGCATATGGATCACCCCCTTGGTCAGCCCTAGGGGTTCCCCTGATGTGAGCGCAGTCACCGTTCGGCAGACTGGCAGGCGTACTTTCCGCCATCGCGCCGGAAACGGGCCTGCCGGCCTGGAAGCGCGGTGTCACTGCCAGAAGGAGAACGCCATGACCGAGAACCTGTCCCATGTCCGGGAAGTCCTCACCGACGCCGTGGTCGACGACCGTGAGAAGGGCATCATCCGGGCCAAGCGGGAGATCTTCACCGACGAGGAGATCTTCGAGCTCGAGATGAAGCACATCTTCGAGGGCAACTGGGTCTACCTGGCGCACGAGTCCCAGATCCCCAACGTCGGGGACTACTTCACCACCCACATCGGCCGCACCCCGGTGGTCATCACCCGGGACAAGGAGGAGAAGCTCAACTGCATCGTCAACGCGTGCTCCCACCGCGGCGCGATGCTGTGCCGTCGCAAGACCGACAACCGCACCACCTTCACCTGCCCGTTCCACGGCTGGACGTTCAAGAACTCCGGTGAGCTGCTCAAGGTCAAGGACGGCCGCAACGGCGGCTACCCCGAGGGCTTCAACACCAACGGCTCCCACGACCTGACCAAGGTCGCCCGCTTCGACTCCTACCGCGGTTTCCTCTTCGGCTCCCTCAACGCGGACGTGCTGCCGCTCGAGGAGCACCTGGGGGACGCCACCAAGGTCATCGACTCGATCGTGGACCAGTCCCCGGAGGGCCTCGAGGTCCTGCGCGGCGCCTCCACCTACACGTACGACGGCAACTGGAAGGTCCAGGCCGAGAACGGCGCCGACGGCTACCACGTCACCTCGGTGCACTGGAACTACGCGGCCACCACCGCCCGCCGGACCGCCGGCGACTCCGCCAACACCACCAAGGCCATGGACGCCGGCAAGTGGGGCAAGGTCAAGGGCGGGTTCTACTCGTACCCGCACGGCCACCTGCTGCTGTGGCAGGAGTGGACCAACCCCCAGGACCGCCCGCTGTGGGACCGCCGCGACGAACTGGTGTTGAAGTACGGGGAGGAGATGGCCAACTTCATGATCAACATCTCGCGCAACCTGTGTCTCTACCCGAACGTCTACATCATGGACCAGTTCTCCTCGCAGATCCGCCACTTCCGGCCGATCTCCGCGGACCAGACCGAGGTGACCATCTACTGCATCGCCCCCAAGGGCGAGTCGGCCGAGAACCGCGCCAAGCGCATCCGCCAGTACGAGGACTTCTTCAACGCCACCGGCATGGCCACCCCGGACGACCTGGAGGAGTTCCGCTCCTGCAACAAGACCTACTGGGCCAAGACCGCCCAGTGGAACGACATGTCCCGCGGTTCCGCCCACCAGGTCGACGGCCCGGACGAGCAGGCCGCCGCCCTGGGCATGAACGGCGTCATCGCCTCCGGTGCGCGCACCGAGGACGAGGGCCTGTACCCGATCCAGCACATGTACTGGCACGAGGTCATGGAACAGGCGGTCGCCGCCGAGGAATCCGCCGCCGAGCCGGCCCTGGCCTGACCGAGACCGACACGAACTGCGAGGAGCTGCTCCCATGACCACCACTGCCACCGCGGTGCCCACCGTCAAGACCACCGAGGACATCCTGACCCTCGAGACCGTCCGCGCCTTCCTGTACAAGGAGGCCCGACTGCTCGACGACCGCGACTTCGACGAGTGGCTCGAGTGCTACCACCCGGACTCCGAGTTCTGGATGCCGGCGTGGGACGACAACGACGAGCTGACCGAGGACCCGCAGTCCGAGATCTCCCTGATCTACTACGACAACCGGGGCGGGATCGAGGACCGCGTCTTCCGCATCAAGACCGACCGGTCCTCCGCGACCTCCCTGCCGGACCCGCGCACCGGGCACAACATCACCGACGTCGAGGTGCTCGAGCGCGACGGCGACCAGGTCAAGGTCCGTTTCAACTGGTTCACCCTGTACTACCGGTACCAGTCCACGGACACGTACTTCGGCACCAGCTTCTACACGATCGACCTCTCGGGGGCCGAGCCGGTCATCCGCAGCAAGAAGGTCGTCCTGAAGAACGACTACATCCACCACGTGGTGGACATCTACATGATCTGAGGTCCCCCGGGACCTTCCGGCCGCCGACGCGCGCGGCCGGCCACCACCCACGATTCAGCGGGCCGCGGGATGCGGCCCGGACCAAGGAGGACCCATGGGACACAAGGTAGCCCTGAGCTTCGAGGACGGCGTGACGAAGGTCGTCAAGGTCGGCGACTTCGAGACCATCATGGACGCCGCCTACAAGGCGCGCATCAACATCCCGGCCGACTGCCGCGACGGTGCCTGTGGCACGTGCAAGTCGTTCTGCGACTCCGGCTCGTTCGACCCGGGCGACTTCATCGACGACGCGCTGACCGAGGAGGAGCTGGAGAAGGGCTACCTGCTCACCTGCCAGGCCGTGCCCGAGTCGGACATGAGCATCCAGGTGCCGGCCACCGCCGAGTCGGCCAAGACCTCGGCGGCCGCGTTCACCTCCACGCTGACCCAGCTGGACAAGCACTCCGAGTCCACCATCTCCTTCACGCTGACCCCGGAGAACCGCGGGGACCTCGCCTTCCTGCCGGGCCAGTACGTCAACATCAAGGTGCCGGGCACCGACGCCGAGCGGTCCTACTCCTTCAGCACCGGTCCCGAGGTGGACGAGACCTCCTTCATGGTGCGCATCTCCCCGCAGGGGGCCATGTCCGAGTACCTGCGCGACCGCGCCCAGGTCGGGGACACCGTGGAGTTCACCGGGCCCTACGGCTCGTTCTTCCTGCGCGAGCCCAAGCGGCCGCTGCTGCTGCTGGCCGGCGGCACCGGCCTGGCCCCGCTGCTGTCCATCCTGGAGAAGCTGTGCGAGGGCCCCACGCAGTACCCCGTCCACCTCGTCTACGGCGTCACCCGCGAGGCCGACATCGTGGGCCTGGACTGGCTGCGCGCCTACGAGGAGCGACTGCCGAACTTCACCTGGGACTACATCGCCTCCGAGCCGGGCACCTCCGCCCCGCACACCGGTTACGTCACCCAGGTCATCGAACCCACCCATGTCAACGAGGGCGACGTGGACATCTACCTGTGCGGCCCGCCGCCCATGGTCAACGCCGTCTCGAAGTGGCTGGACTCCGAGGGCATCGAGCCGGCCAACCTCTACTTCGAGCGCTTCGCCCCGAAGGAGACCACGGGCGGCGACGCCGAGACCGGTGCCCCCGTCCCGCCCGAGCAGGTGGCCGCCGAGGGTGACACCCTCACCGCCGCCGAGGCGATCTCCTCGCTGGAGACCGGCCGGCTGGACTTCCGCAAGGAGGACAGCTTCGCCCACCTCGACGCCCGCATGGGCCTGGAGCTGGCGATCACCGAGCTCATGATGGGCCGGCTCAGCGAGGAGCAGATGGCCCAGTTCCGCCGCCTGGCCGAGGCCACGGTCGACTTCGTCGACGGCGACCGGGTGGGCGACCCGGAGGAGTACGTCCGGACCAACGAGGAGTTCCACGAGTACCTCTTCACCATCTCCGGCAACCCCACCCTGCTGGAGTCCTACCGTCGCCTGGACATCCACGCCCAGATGGCCGCGACCTTCGAGAAGGGCACGGAGATCTTCTCGCGCGTGGCCCAGGACCACCTCGACGTCGTCTCGGCCTTCGAGGCGCAGGACCGGGAGCGGGCACGGGAGGTCATCATGAACCACGCCCGCGACGCCAAGGGCACCATGGACACCGCGATCGACGCGAAGGTGGCCGGGGCCTGATGGGGCGGAGCCATGCCGGCCAGTTCCTGACCCCGGGGCGGTTCGCGGACCAGGTCGCCGTCGTGACCGGCTCCGCCCAGGGGATCGGTCAGAAGGTGGCCGAGCGCATCGCGGCCGAGGGCGGCGCTGTCGTGCTCGTGGACCGTGCCGACCTCGTCCACGAGGTGGCCCGGGGGATCAACGACGACGCCGGCCGCACCGGTTCCGGCGGTTCGGCCACCTCGGTCACGGCGGACCTGGAGACGTTCGCGGGCGCCGCCGAGGCCGTGGAGGCCGCGGTGGCGGCCCACGGCCGCGTGGACGTGCTGGTGAACAACGTCGGCGGCACCATCTGGGCCCGGCCCTACGAGGAGTACGACGAGGAGCGGATCGAGCGCGAGATCCGCCGGTCCCTGTTCCCCACGCTGTGGAGCTGCCGCGCCGTGCTGCCCACGATGCTGTCGCAGGGTTCGGGCGTGATCGTCAACGTCTCCTCGGTCGCCACGCGCGGCATGAACCGGGTGCCCTACGCGGCGGCCAAGGGTGGTGTCAACGCGCTCACCCAGTCCCTGGCCATGGAGGTCGCCGGACGGGGGATCCGGGTCGTCGCCACCGCTCCCGGCGGCACGGAGGCGCCGCCGCGGAAGGTGAAGCGGGGGCCCGAGGCGGAGTCCGAGCAGGAGAGGCAGTGGTACCAGGCCATCGTCGACCAGACGGTGGAGTCCTCGTTCATGAAGCGCTACGGGACGCTGGACGAGCAGGCGGCGCCCATCGTGTTCCTCGCCTCCGCCGAGGCCTCGTACCTGACCGGGAGCGTGCTGCCGGTCGCCGGGGGGGACCTGGGCTGAGCGCGGCTGCCGGTGGCGTCCGCCCCGTGACGGGCGCCACCCCCACGTCGGCTAGTCTCGTCCGCATGCAGTACACGGTGCCCGACGGCGAGACAGCACCGGACCGGGTGCTGGTCGGCCGCGCGGGGGTCCTGGCCGAGCTGGACGAGGCCCTGCGCCAGGCACGTCGCGGGACGGTGGGCACCGTGGTGCTCAGCGGCCCCTCCGGATCGGGCCGGACGGCGGTGCTCGAGTCCTTCCTCGAGCACTGCCGTTCTGCCGGTCGCGGCGTCAGGGTCCTGAACGCCGTGGGGGACGCCTGGGAGTCCCAACTGGCCCTGGCCGGGTACTCCCAGCTCATGGACACCGCACCGTTGCGGTCGGCCAAGGGCTACGACGCCACGCCCATGCCACCGGCCATGCCGGTGCCCGAACTGAGCGTCGCCCAGGCGGCGAACTACGCCGCCACCCTGACCACCCACCTGGAGACACTGCAGCTGCGGGGGCCCGTGGTGGTCGCCGTGGACGACGTCCACCATCTCGACGAGGCCAGCGTGCGCATCCTGGTGTTCGTGATGCGGCGGCTGAAGTCCTCGAAGGTGCTCTTCCTGTTCACCCTCGACCCCTCCCGCTCCCACGCCCTGCCCCCCGGCCTGCGCGACCTCCTCGGCCAGTACCGGGTCCGCCAACTGCGCCTGGATCCCCTGGACGCCGAGGATGTCCGCCGGCTCGCCCGGTCCCGCTTCGGCCTGGACCTGGGGGACACGGCGGCGCAGGGCCTCGTCCGGCACACCCGGGGGCTGCCGCGACCGGTCCTGGAACTGCTGCAGGAGATGCCGCCGGAGACCTGGCAGAGCTGGTTCCCGTCGCTGCCGGCGAGTGCCCGGATGCAGTCCCGGGTGCGGGGCCTGATGGCCGATGCCACGCCGGGACTGATCGAGGTCGCCGAGGCCCTGGCCGTGCTGGGCTCCCCGGCCGGGCTCGCCGAGATCCAGGAGGTCAGCGGTCTCAGCGGGCCGGAGGCCGTGATCGAGGCCCTGGACGAGGGCCATCGCACCGGACTGCTGCGGTGGACCGTGGACCACGACGGCTCGGCGGTCTCCTTCGTCGAGCCGGGGGCCGCCGAGGCGATCTACGAACAGGCCCTGCCGAGCAGGCGACTGGCCCGGCACCGGCGCGCGGCCGCCGTCGTGCCCCTGGAGGCCGACCGGCTGGCCCACCGGGTGGCCGCCGCGGCCGGACCGGACGCGGCCCTGGCCGCCGAGCTCGAGGACTTCGCCGCCCGGCAGGGCGAACGGGGCGCGTGGCAGGACGTCTCGTCCGCCCTGTTCTCCGCGGCCCGTCTCACCACGGACCCGCAACGCCACGACGACCGGTTGCTGCGGGCGGTGGACGCCTCGGTCGGCGCCGGGGACATCGCCCGGGCCCAGACCTGGACCTCGGCCGTGGAGGCCATGCCGTCCTCCTCCCTGCGCTCCTCGGTCCTGGGCTACCTCTCGACCGTCTCGGGCCAGAGCCGCAGCGCCCGGCACCATCTCGAGGAGGCGTGGCGGACCAGTGACGCCGACCGGGACCCGGCGGCGGCCGCCCAGGCGGCCCAGCGTTTCGTCCTGCACGGCCTGGCGTCGTGGGACGGGCCGCTGATGACCGAGTGGGGCGAGACGGCGATGTCCCTGACCGAGGCGGGCAGCCCGGCACACATCGAGTCGGAGGCCATCTACGGGCTCGGCCTGTATGCCCGCGGGCGCCTGCAGGAGGCCGAGGCCGCCTACGAGCGGGCCACCGCCCGCGCCGGGGAGAACGCCCAGAAGCAGCGGATCCAGATGGGTGCCGCCTGGCTGGCCCTGCGGGCCGACCAGGTCGAGTCGGCGCTGGTGGGCTTCGAGGCGGCCACCCCCACGGAACATCGCGGCGGTTCGCTGCGCATCTCCCTGTGGGCGGAGGCCTGGCTGGCGCGGACCCAACTGGTGCTGGGGGACTGGGACGCCGCCGCGGCCACGGTGTCCCGGGCCTCGGTCCGGCTGGAATCGGCCCGGATGCCCCTGATCGGGCCCCTGCTGTACTGGACGGCCGCCGAGCTGTGGTCCATGCGGGGGGACTGGGAACGGGCGCGTCACTACGTCTCCAGGGCCGCCGTCCACCCGGGCACCTACCGGGCCATGCTAGTGCCCGCACACCTGGCCAGGGCACGGTTCCACGAGGCCCGGTCCGACTACGAGAGCGCCCTGGAGGCGCTCGAGCCGTTGACGGAGATCGACCCCTGGACGGCCGGTCGCGTCTCCTTCTGGCCGTGGCAGGACACCTATGTCAACGCCCTGGTGATGACGAACCGGCTGGAGCGCGCCGAGGAGTTCCTCACCGCGTTCGAGGGACTGTGCCGGGAACGGGCGATCCCCTCCGACCAGGCCCGGATGTCCTGGTCCCGGGGCCGGCTGCTCGCCGCGCAGGGCGACCCGGACGCCGCACGCGACCACTTCGAGTCCGCGCTGGGGCAGCTGCGGGGACTGCACCGGCCCTACCTGCAGGCCAGGATCAGCTTCGCCTTCGGCCAGAGCATGCGCCGGGCGGGGAAGCGCCGGCTGGCCTCCTCGGTGCTCCAGGTGGCGAAGGACCTCTACGACTCCCTGGGCGCCGTGACCTACGTCGAGCGCTGTGACCGCGAGCTCAAGGCCACCGGGATGGACGTCGGCCCCGTCGACGCCCCCGCGGACCCCGTGCTCGTGGCCGCGGGCCGGGCCGACGTCGACCTCACGGCGCAGGAACAGGCCGTGGTGGAGCTCGTGGCGCACGGGGCCACCAACAAGGAGACGGCGCGCTCGCTGTTCCTGGCGGAGAAGACGGTCCAGTACCACCTGACGCGCATCTACCGGAAGCTCGGCGTCCGGTCCCGCAGCGAGCTGGCGGCCCGCTACCGTCCCGAGGACTGAGGGACGGCGGCGGGCCGCACGGAGGCGTTCAGGCTCGCGACGCCGGGACCGCGCTCGCCGGCTCGCCGGCCTCGGCGCCATGGTGCCCGGTGGCGCCGGCGACGCCGGGGACGTCCGCCGTGGCCGCGGTGTCCGTGGCCCGTTCCAGCCGCGACTGCCGCGGAACGGCCAGGGTGACCAGAGCCCCGAAGAGGGCCACGCCGCCGAAGATGTAGAAGGCGGTGCTGCCGCCCACGCCGGCCGCGGTGAGCCAGCCCCCGATGAGGGGCCCGAGCACGCCACCGATGCGCCCGAAGCCGGCGACCCAGGAGACCCCGGCGGCGCGGGCATTGGTCGTGTAGTAGTTCGAGCTGAACCCGTAGATCAGCACCTGGGTGCCCAGGGTGCCGACCCCGGCCACGGCGATGTAGAGGAACAGGACCGGCGCCGGGAACTGGAAGGTCATCAGCGCCAGGGTGATCCCGGCCAGGACGAAGGTGGTGGCCACGATCCGTTGCGCACCGAGCCGGTCGGCGGCCAGCGAGGCGACGATCCCGCCCAGCACGGCCCCGCTGTTGAGGATCAGCAGGAAGGACAGGGAGTAACCCTTGTCGAAGCCGTAACCCTCCATGATGCGCGGCAGCCACGTGTTCAGGCCGTAGGTGAGCAACAGGCCGGAGAAGGACATGAAGCCCAGCAGGACGGTCGGCAGGAAGAACTGACGGGAGAAGGCCGCTGCGAATCCCCGCTTGGCCGGCGCCGCGCCGGCCTGCTGGACCACGATCTCCTCCAGGAGGGGCACCCCGGTCCGCGCGGAGGCGGCACGGGCCTCCTCGATGCGGCCGCGGGCGTGCAGCCAGCGGGGTGACTCGGGGAGCTTGAACCAGGCCAGCGGCAGCAGGAACAGGATCGGCGTGGCGCCGATCATGAACAGTCCGCGCCAGCCCAGCGGTTCGAGCAGGACGATGCCCAGCAGCGCGGCCAGGACGCCGCCGGCGGGGATCCCGGAGTACACGAGGGCGTTGTAGAAGTTGCGCTTGCCCGCCGGGGCGAACTCGGCGATCGTGGCCCCGGCCGTGGCCAGGATCACCCCGAGCCCCAGTCCGGTGAGCAGGCGCATCACGCCGAACGCCGCCACCGAGGTGGTCAGCGCGGTGATGAACATCCCGATGGAGAACCAGGCGATGCCGCCGAGGATGAGCCGGCGGCGGCCGAAGTGGTCGCCCAGGAATCCGCAGGTGAGGGAGCCGACGAGGACCCCGATCAGGGCGTAGGAGCCCAGGGCGCCGGCCGCGGCGCCGTCCAGCTGGCCGATCTGGCTCGGGTCATCGAGCAGGGTGGACAGCACGGTGCCGTAGATGGTCAGGTCGAAGCCGTCGAAGACGAGGGCGCAGCAGACGATCGCCGCGACCCAGTTGGCCGTGCGTGCCTCCTGGCGCGGATCGTGGGCGACGGGGGTGGGAGGGTGTGACATGGGCTGTCGGTCCTCTCGGATCGGTTCGTGGTGGGCCGGCCGGCTGCCGGTCCCCGGGCTGCGTTCCAGAGTCCCAGAGGAGTGACCTGCATCATATGAGGGGTTTACCCAGTCCTCCGCCGGGGGGTGCGGCACCGGCGGGCCGTTGAGATCCGCAACCTCCTGATGCCGTCCGGACCCGTCTGGATGGACCCGTCCGGACGGTGGAACGCCCCCCGGCGCGTGGATAGGGTGGCCTTCATGATCAATCCAGCGCGCCTGCACTCCGACCTGTCCCGCCTCGGCCGGGAGACCGCCATGTTCGAGGCCACCGCCGCCTCCCTGTCCGAGGAGGAGCTGCGTGCCCCGTCGCTGTGCGAGGGATGGACCAGGGCCCACGTGCTGGCCCACCTCGCCTCCAACGGCCGGGCACTCGTGCGGCTCATCGACTGGGCCACCACCGGTGAGGAGCAGCAGCTCTACCCCTCCCGTGAGGCGCGGGACCGGGAGATCGACGAGCTGGCCGCCCTGCCCCGCGAGGAGCTGCTCCGCCGCCTTCGCGAGTCGTCCGCGTTCTTCGCGGAGCAGTCCGAGCGGCTCAGTGGCGAACTGGCCGTCGAGTCCGTGGACCTGCACGGCAAGGAGATCCCGGTGACCTCGATCGTCGCGCTGCGCATCTCCGAGGTCGTCGTGCACCACCACGACCTGGACACGGCGTGGACCATCGAGGAGGCCGACCCGGACTCCCTGCTCAACGCCGTCGAGGCCGCGGTGCGGACCATGCGCGCGAAGGGCGCCCCCGGCATGACCCTGGTGACCGAGGAGCGCGACGAGTGGGTCGTGGGCGACGGTGCCCTGAGGGTCGAGTCCGACCGCGAGGGCCTGCTGGCCTGGCTGGCCCGTGGTGACGGTGAGAACGTCGAGGCCGACGGCCCGCTTCCGGCGCTGCCGTCCTGGTGACCCCGCCGTCCTGGTGATCCCGCCGCCGCGGTGATCCTGCGGCGGTGGTGAGCCCGTTGTCCTCCTCGTTCCGTCGCCGAGGCCTGCCCCCTAGTCCCGCCGTGCCTGCTCCGCGCCTGTTCCGGGCCTGAGGGGCGCCGCGCGCGCCCGTGACCTGCGCGCTTATCGTGTCCGGCGTCCTCCCTAGCCTGACGTGTGGTGTTCGAACATGCGTTCTAATACCATGGTGGGAGTACGGCCGGACCTTCCCCTCGGACCGCTACCTCCCACCGCCAGGCCGGGTCATCCCCGGTTCCGGTTCGCCGTTCCTTCCCAGACGGCCGGACCGGAGCCACCGTGGACCCCGGCACCGACGGCACTGAGAAGGCACGACGAGAAGGACGGGTATCAGGTCCCATGGGAATCTTCACGCAATCGGTCACGGTCGCCTGCACGACCGCGGGGGTGCCGCTGCACCTGGGGTGGAACGGCCGCGACTACGTACTGGCCGCCGAACCGGTGCGCTGGTACGAACGACGGCGCTGGTGGACCGAGGAACACCGGGCCGAGCGAGGCCGCGGCGCGGGGCTGGTGGACCACGAGGTCTGGCGGGTGCAGGTGCGCCTGGAACGGGCCCGCAACTCACCGCTGCTCACCCTGGACATCTCCCACCACCTGGACTCGGGCCGGTGGCGGCTGGTCCGCATCCATGACGGCGCCGCCGTGCGCCTGAGGGAGAGCGCCTGATGGGCGGTACCCCCGGGTTCCCCCATCTGCACGTAGCCAGCGCCTTCAGCGCCCATTACGGGGTGTCCTGGCCCGGTGAGCTGGCCGCGGCGGCCGCCGCGGACGGCGCCGATCTCCTGGCCTGCACCGACCGGGACGGCCTGTACGGCACCGCCAAGCACGTCGGGGCCTGCCGGGAACACGGCCTGGACCCGGTCATCGGCGTGGACCTGGCGGTGCACCGGGGATCCGACCACACCGGCACGGGGGTGCTGGACAGCGCCGGCCGGGTGGTCGTGCTGGCCCGTGGGGGGACCGGGGGCAGCGGCTACCGTGCCCTGGTCCGGCTGGTCTCGGCGGCCCACGCCCACACCACGGGCGGGTCCGCCGGGGGCACGCCGTACGTGACGATGGACGAGCTGGCCGGCTGGGCCGCCGGCCCCCACCACGGCGCCCCACCGGAACTGTTCGTGCTGCTGGGACCGGGATCCGACGTCGGGCAGCTGATGGCCGCGCGCAGGTACACCGCCGGCCGGGCGCTGCTGCGCCGCTGGAAGGCCGCCCTGCCGGCCGGGTCGCTGCGGGTGGAGGTGGTCTGCCACCTGTCCCCGCCCGGGGAGAAGCTCTCGGCCGCGCACGCCGTGAAGATGCTCCGCGCGGCCCGGGACGCCCGGGTCCCGGCGGTGCTGACCAACGCGGTACGGTACGCCACCCCGGACGGTGCCGCCACCGCCGACGTCCTCGATGCCGCCCGGGCACTGAGCTCCCTGGAGGCCCTGGCCGACCTCCAGCCCAACGGGCAGGGCTGGCTGAAGCCGGCCGGATCCATGCACCAGGTGGCCCGCGAGGTCTGCCGCGCCGCCGGGGCAGAGGGCGCCGGCGCGTTGCTGGAGGCCACCCATGCCCTGGCCGACGCCTGCCGGATGGACCCCGGACCGGACCTGGGCTGGGGGCGGCCCACGGTACCGGAGGCCTCGGTGATCGGGATCGACGGCGACCCGGTCACCGCCCTGCGCCAGCGCACCCTGACCGGGGCCCACGCCCGCTTCCCGCAGCTGTACAGCGGCAGCCGGTTCTCGTCGTCGCGGGCCGGCCGGGACCTGGAGGACCGGCTGGAACACGAACTGGGGATCATCACCCGGCTCGGCTTCGCCAGTTACTTCCTCACCGTGGCCGAGGTGGTCCGGATGATCGAGGACCTGGGGGTCCGGGTCTCGGCCCGGGGCTCCGGGGCGTCCTCGCTGGTCAACCACTTGTTACGGATCTCGAACGTGGACCCGATGCGGCACGAGCTGATCTTCGAGCGCTTCCTGTCCCATGACCGCTCCACCCTGCCGGACATCGACGTGGACGTGGAGTCTGCCCGCCGGCACGACGTCTACGCGGCGATCTTCACCCGGTTCGGGAACGAGCGCACCACGCTGATGAGCATGCAGAACGGCTACCGGGCCCGCGGGGCGGTCCGGGACGCCGGCATGGCGCTCGGGATGGACGCCGAACAGGTGGACACGATCGCCAAGCAACTGTGGCGGTTCTCCGCCTCGAGCTTCCGCGAGGCGATGGGCCGGATGCCCGAGCTGCGCGGGTTCGCCGAGCAGGTCGAGTCCGGGCGGGCCGCGGGACAGCAGCAACTGGACCTGCTGGTGGACCTCACCGAGCGGTTGGACCGGTTGCCGCGGCACATCGCCATGCACCCGTGCGGGGTGATCCTGGGGGACCGGACACTGCTGGACCGGACCCCGGTGCAGCCCTCGGGCATCGAGCTGCCCATGAGCCAGTTCGACAAGCACGACATGGACCCCATGGGCATGCTCAAGCTGGATGTGCTCGGGGTGCGCATGCAGTCCACGATCGCCTACACGCTGGAGGAGATCGAGCGGACCACGGGGGAGCGGGTCGACCTGGAACGGGTGCCGCTGGACGACGAGGCCACGTTCGGGATGATCCGCACCACCCACACCCTGGGGATCTTCCAGATCGAGTCACCGGGCCAGCGGGAGCTGATCGGGAAGCTGGCCCCGGTCGAGTTCAACGACCTGATCATCGACATCTCCCTGTTCCGCCCCGGTCCCATGCAGTCGGACATGGTGCGCCCGTTCCTCGAGCAGCGCCACGGCTTCGCGGCGGCGAGGTACCCGCACCCGGACCTGGAACCGGTGCTATCCGAGACCCACGGGGTGACCGTCTTCCACGAGCAGGTGCTGCGGACCCTGGACACCATGACCGGCTGCGGACTGGCGAAGGCCGACGAGTTCCGCCGACAGATCGGTGGACCGCAGGAGGAGGTCGTGGAGGCCTACTTCCGGGCCGCGGCGCTGGAGAAGGGCTATCCCCTGGACGTCATCGACGAGGTCTGGGGCACCCTGCACGCCTTCGGCTCCTTCGGGTTCTGCAAGGCCCACGGGGCGGCCTTCGCCGTGCCCACCTACCACTCGGCCTGGCTCAAGACCCACCACCCCGAGGCGTTCCTGGCCGGGATCTTCGAGCACGACCCGGGCATGTACCCGCGCCGGCTGATGATCGCCGAGGCCCGCCGCATGGGCATCCCCGTGCTCCCGGTGGACATCAACGCCTCCACGGAGAGGTTCCGGATGGAGTGGGTGCCGGCCCACCCGGAACTGCCCGGTGGTCCTGCACGTCCCGGGCATTCCCGGCATCCCGACGGCAGCCGGTGGGGCATCCGCCTGGCGCTCACCTCAATGTCCGGGCTGAGCGAGCGCGAGGTCCGGCGGATCGTGGCCGGACAGCCGTACGCCTCGCTGGCCGACGTGCGCGACCGCGCCCGGCCCACCCGGCGCAACCTCGAGCGACTGGCCCAGCTGGGGGCGCTGGACTGCCTGCTGCCCCCCGGCGGGGCCTCGCGCACCGACCTGGTACACCACCTGGAGCTGCAGCACGCCGGGGGATCGGCGGGCATGCTCGGCGAGGCCCCCACCGGGCGGAAGCGGACGGCGGGACCCCGCCAGGTGGACGGGCAATTGTCCCTGGACCTGCCGGACACCGAGACGGAGGCGATCGTGCCGATGTTCCCCGCCCCGAGCCGCGACCAGATGGTGCGCACCGAACTCGACCTGACCGCCATGGACACCACCGCGCACCTGATGGACTCGCACCGGCCCTACCTGGACGCCCTCGGGGTCACGGCGGCGGAGGACCTGCTGAGCCTGCGCTCGCAGTCCCGCGTGCTGGTGGCCGGGGTGCGCGTGGCCACCCAGACCCCGCCGATGCGCAGCGGCAAGCGCGTGGTCTTCATCTCCGTGGACGACGGGACCGGCTGCGTGGACGCCTCGTTCTTCACGGAGGCCCAGCACGAGACCGGGGAGATGCTGTTCTCGGCCCGGTTGCTGCTGATCGAGGGCACCACCCGGCGGACCGGGCCCAAGGCGATCAGCCTGCAGGCCATCCGCGCCTGGGACCTGCACCGGCCCGAGGCGCTGCCGGACCCGGACTACCTGGACAGCACGCGCGAGCAATGGCGGGCCTGGCTGCGCCGGGACCGGTCCGCCGCCCGGTCCGGTGGCGCCCGGGAACCGGTCCCCTGGGGTCCCGGGGCCCGGCGCCGGCTCGTCGCGGCCGGTGCCGGGTCCGCTCCGGACGCCGGTGCGCCCCGGGACATCCCCCACCACGACACCGGCGACTGGCCGGTCAGGGTGCGCGGCGCCGTCGGGCTCCCGCCGGAGAGCTCGGCGACCGGCGGTGACCGCCGGGGGAGGGGCATCCAGGGCGCCGGGGTGCGCGAGCTGGACATCCACCGGCCCGTGCCGGTCCCGCACCCGGAGACCTGGGAGCTGCTGCCGACGCCGGAGGAGTGAACCGTCCTCCGTCAGCGCCAGAAGAAGTAGTGTTCCACGCCGCTGGGGCTCGGGACGCTCTCGTGGTGGAACCGGTCCTCCAGCTCCACGGGGCTGGACCACAGGCGCAGTCCGTCGCCGAACTCGACGGGCGCGACGGCGACGTGCAGGTCGTCGATGAGGCCCGCCTCCAGGAACTGCAGGACGGTGGTGACGCCACCCCCGATCCGGACGTCCTGGCCCCCGGCCGCCTGCAGGGCGACCTTCACTGCCTCTTCAGGGCTCGCATCGAGGAAGTGGAACGTCGTGTCGCTGAGCGAGAACGACGACCGGGGATGGTGGGTCAGGACGAAGACCGGGGTGCGGAACGGCGGATCATCACCCCACCAGCCCCGCCACTCCTCGTCCGGCCAGGGGCCCCGGATCGGGCCGAACTTGTTGCGCCCCATGATCTCCGCGCCGATGTTGTGCGTGAAGTCGCGCACGATGTGGTCGTCCAGGCCGCGGCTGCCGCCCGGATCCGTGCGGTTGGGCCAGCTGTCGGTGGCCCCGGCCCAGCTCATGAGCGGAGCCGGGTCAAGGTCACCGAAAGGGCGCTCCAGGGTCTGGTTGAACCCGGCCGCGATGCCCTCGCGGGAGACCGCGAAGTTCTGCACGCGGACGCGGGGCGGCCGTGGATGGCGTGTGCTGGACATGACGGTGTCCTCCGGAATCGGGGTGGGAAGGGGAGGTGGGGCTCGGTACCGCGGTCTACCGGGCGGTTGCGCCAGTGGCCACCCAGCGTAGGGAAGGCGCTACCGTGCGGCTAGGCGCCGGGTGCGGTGCCTCAGGAGCAGGCCGTCCGTACTCCACACCCGACGCGTCAGCCCCGCTCATCCACACATGACCGACAGGCTCTTACCGCGTCCGCGATGCATAGTCGAATGTATGTACTAGAGGACGCCATACGGGCCGGAGCCAGGCTGCCGCCCGGACAAGGATCATCGGCTGGCCTCGGAGCAGCGACCGTGAAGGGGAGCAACGGCCGTGAAGGATCAGCGGTAACGATGAACGGGAAGGAGGAGACCATGGGCGGGCGGATCCCGGACGAATTGTCGGACTGGAGTCTTCCCGATCTCCTCGATGCAGCCCGGGCCTTGGTGGGCGAGCTGGCCGGCAGAATCGGCGACCCGATGCTCGTGGAGCGCTTACCGCACTTCCCCTCCAACGACCGACTGCATCCGGCCGATGAGTGGGGACTGCATGCGGATGTCGTGGAGGACATCAGCTTCGAGGACGCCATGGCGCAGACTCCGGTCGAGGTCCCGCCGCCCCGGGGAACGTTCCCCGAACTCCACACGTCCGTGGAAGAGCTGGGCCGGGTCGTCGATTCGGCGCGGACCGCGCTGGCCGGTCACACGGACAGGCTGTTCGACGAGCACGCGAGCCGGAAGGAGATCCTCGGCATTCCCGAAGGCAAGTCCGCCTATCGCGATGCCGTGGACTACCTGAGGGAGCACCTGCGCATCTCCCGTCGGCACGCCAGGTCCCGGATCGAGCGATCCCGGTACGTCCTGTCCACCCCGACCCTCGATCGCACTCAGGCAATGCCTCCCCGGTTGCCGATCCTGTCGCGAGCCGCCTCGGAAGCAGACCTGGACCCGGCCGCCGTGGACGTGATCGCATCCACCCTGGCTGGCGCCCGGGCGGAGTCGACGGACGCGAAGGTGGCCCCTGCGGACGTGGACCAGCTGCTCGTCGAGGGGGAACGGTCTCTGGTGAGCTCTGCCCGAGTCCTCGACCCGGACGCACTGGGCACGGTCTGCGCGCACTGGCGGATCCGTTTCGACGCGCTCGTGAACCCGGACGGGGCCGAGCCCACCGAGAGCCGGCGGCGGGCTGAGCAGGGGCTGTTCTACCGGGGCCGGCGGACGGGTTTGCATCGCTGGTCCTTAGTGGCCACCGATGGCCAGCACGAAGTCCTCAAGACCCTCGTCTCAGCCGCCTCGAACACCCGAGCGCAGAGTTCCGCGCCGTCCAACCCCGCCGGTGCCGCTTCCACCCCGACTGACTCCATACCAACCGCCGCTTCCACTCCCGCCGGCGACTCCATTCCAACGGCGGAGTCCGCGAGTCCGGCTCGGCAGGCCTGCACCACGGGACCCACGAACACCTCTCGTGCAGGCAAAAGTTCCAGTGCGAACAGCGGTGTCGATACGGTCGTCGACGTCGACATCGAGGCCGACCTGGAGGCAACGCTCGATGGTGACCGTGTAACCGGCGGCGTCCGTGATCCTGATGGCATGGACGGGGCCGACGTGTTCTCGGACCCCGGCATCCTGTGGGCGCAGCAGCTACGGGCGGCAAGGGAGCTCGAGGCCCAGGCAGAGACAGAGCGCGCCGCACGGTACGCCGCCGCGGCGGCCGGCGAGCCCGCGGGTTGGAACACTCCGGTCAGTGACCCCGATGACCTGGACGAACGGACCCGGAGCCAACAAGAACTGGACGGAATGATCAGCGCACTGACGGGTGCCCTCGCCCTCACCGCCGGAACCGACGCTCCCGACGGTGGTGGGGGAGCCCGGCCACAAGTACTCGTGACGATCGACTACCAGACGTTGTTGGACCACACCTTCCGGCCGCCGTCGGAGCTCCCGGCTCGACGATCATCGAGCGGGTCCGCTCCAGAGGCCTGCCCGGAGCCCTGCTGCGACTCCAGTCTGGAAGCGGAGCCCCGGAGTGGCATGAGTCCGGAAAGCGCCAATGCCTCGTTCAGGGACGATGGATCGGGAGAGCGTGGGAGCCGGTTCAGTTCGGCGGCCTACGTCGGCGAGATCAGCCCCACCACCATTCGCGCTTGGGCGTGTGACGCTGAACTGATCCCCGTCGTCCTGGGAGGTGAGGGTGAGGTCCTCGACCTGGGCCGGTCCCGGAGACTGTTCACCAGGAAGCTGCGCCGTGCGATCACGGCCCGGGACGGTGGCTGTACCGCGCCGGGCTGCACCATTCCGGCGCCGTGGTGCGAGGCCCACCACGTCGAGCACTGGGAACACGGCGGGCCAACCTCCGTGGACAACGGTGTGCTGTTGTGCTCGCACCATCATCACGCGGTGCACGCGGGAGCATGGACGATCTCGATGCGCCATGGCGTTCCCTGGTTAATTCCCGCCGCATACCGGGATCCTTCCCAGCGCCCCCGCCGCAACACCTACTGGCGCCCCGAGGCGGCTGCCGAGGATCTGCTCGGGATCCGAACCTGACGTCGAGGCCTGGCATGCTGGACGGCACTCCGCCACCAGGAGATCCATGATGCGTCTGGACTGGCCGAGGACAACTGTTGAGGGGACCACTCCCGGAGGGGGACTCCGAGGTGATTGCCCCGGGTGGCCCGGATGGGGATGAGGCGAGAACAGGGGATCAGGCGCTCGCGGACGATCAGGCGGGTGCCGCGGACTGGCCGCCCGACCTGCGGCCCTGCCCTAGAATGGCCCGTGGCTGGCGGTGGCCCCCGTATGCCACCAGCTGTGAAGCCCCAACCAAGGAGGAATGGCCCGTGTCCGAGGCGCTGCAGAGCGAGCAGATAACCATCACCGTCAACGCCGAACAGCGGGAGGTGGCCCTGGGATCCACCGGCACGGAGCTGTTCGCCGACGAGAAGACCACCGTCGTGATGCGGGTGAACGGTGAGCTGCAGGACCTGAGCCGCCAGATCCCGGCCGGGGCCGACGTCGTCGGCGTCGACATCTCCGAACAGGACGGCCTGAACGTCCTGCGCCACTCCGCCGCCCACGTGATGGCCCAGGCCGTGCAGCAGCTGCGTCCGGGCGCCAAGCTGGGCATCGGGCCGTACATCACGGACGGCTTCTACTTCGACTTCGACGTCGAGGACCCGTTCACCCCCGAGGACCTCAAGGCCATCGAGAAGCTGATGCAGAAGATCATCAACTCGAACCAGTCCTTCGCCCGCCGCGTCGTGAACGAGGACGAGGCCCGCGAGGCCATGGCCGCGGAACCCTACAAGCTGGAACTGCTCGGCAAGCAGGACCAAGCGGACGCCGTCGGCGAGGGGGCCAACATCGAGGTCGGCGCCGGCGAGATCACCATCTACGACAACGTGGACCGCAAGTCCGGCGAGACCGTGTGGTGCGACCTCTGCCGTGGCCCGCACCTGCCCAACACCAAGCTGATCTCCAATGCCTTCGCCCTGACCCGTTCTGCCGCGGCCTACTGGCTCGGCAACGAGAAGAACAAGCAGCTGCAGCGGATCTACGGCACCGCCTGGCCCACCAAGGACGACCTCAAGGCCTACCAGGAGCGCCTCGCGGAGGCCGAGCGGCGTGACCACCGCAAGCTGGGCGCCGAGATGGACCTGTTCTCGTTCCCGGACGAGCTCGGCTCCGGTCTGCCCGTCTTCCACCCCCGCGGCGGCATCATCCGCAAGGAGATGGAGGACTACTCCCGCCGCCGGCACACGGAGGCCGGTTACGAGTTCGTCTACACCCCGCACATCACCAAGCAGCACCTCTACGAGGTCTCCGGGCACCTGGACTGGTACGCGGACGGCATGTTCCCGCCCATGCACATCGACGAGCAGCGTGACCCGGTCACCGGCGAGATCAGCAAGCAGGGGCAGAACTACTACCTCAAGCCGATGAACTGCCCGATGCACAACCTGATCTTCGCCTCGCGCGGCCGGTCCTACCGTGAGCTGCCCCTGCGGATGTTCGAGTTCGGCGCGGTCTACCGGTACGAGAAGTCCGGAGTGGTGCACGGCCTGACCCGCGTGCGCGGCATGACCCAGGACGACGCCCACATCTACTGCACCCGGGAGCAGATGAAGGAGGAGCTGGCCACCACGCTCACCTTCGTGCTGGACCTGCTCAAGGACTACGGCCTGAACGACTTCTACCTGGAACTGTCCACCAAGGACCCGGAGAAGTTCGTCGGTGACGACGAGGCGTGGGAGGAGGCCACCCGCACCCTCGAGGAGGTCGCCACCGCCTCCGGGCTGGACCTCGTTCCGGATCCGGGTGGCGCCGCCTTCTACGGCCCGAAGATCTCGGTCCAGGCCAAGGACGCGATCGGGCGCACCTGGCAGATGTCCACGATCCAGCTCGACTTCAACCTGCCCGAGCGTTTCGACCTCGAGTACCAGGCCGCCGACGGCACCCGCCAGCGCCCGGTGATGATCCACCGCGCGCTGTTCGGCTCCATCGAGCGCTTCCTCGGCGTGCTCACCGAGCACTACGCCGGTGCCTTCCCGGCGTGGCTGGCCCCGGAGCAGGTCGTGGCCATCCCCGTGGCCGAGGCCTTCAACGACTACCTCGCGGAGGTCGTCGCCACGCTCAGGGCCCAGGGCATCCGCGCCCGCCTCGACGACGGCTCGGACCGGTTCCCGAAGAAGATCCGCACCGCCTCCAAGGAGAAGGTGCCCTTCGTGCTCATCGCCGGCGGCGAGGACGCGGAGGCCGGGGCCGTGTCCTTCCGCTTCCGGGACGGCAGCCAGGACAACGGCGTGCCCGTGGCCGAGGCCGTCGAGCGCATCGTGAGCGCCGTGAGGAACCGGGAGATCCAGTGACGTCCCAGCCGGGGCAGCAGGGAGAGCCGGTGCCGGAGCGGGAGGCCGGGCCCGACGGCGGCCCGCGCACCGACGACTTCCAGCTCGCCGGGACGCCGGACGGCTTCCAGCGACTGTGGAACCCCCACCGCCTGGCCTACGTCCGCGGGGGACAGGACCAGGTCCGCGACGAGTCGACGTGTCCGTTCTGCGCGGCGCCGACGCGGTCGGACGAGGAGTCCCTCATCGTCGCGCGCGGGACCACGGCCTACGTGTTGTGCAACCTGTACCCGTACAACGCCGGGCACCTGCTGATCTGTCCCTACCGCCACGTGCCGGACTACACCGACCTGACGGTGGAGGAGACGGCGGAGCTGGCCCGGCTGGCGCAGATCGCCATGACCGCCCTGCGGGAGACCTCGGGTGCCACCGGGTTCAACCTGGGCATGAACCAGGGCAAGGCCGGTGGCGCGGGCATCGCCGCGCACCTGCACCAGCACGTGGTGCCCCGGTGGGGCGGTGACGGGAATTTCCTGCCGATCATCGCCCAGACTAAGAACATCACCATCACCCTGGACACCGTGCGGACCGTCGTGGCCGAGGCCTGGGCGGAGGCCGAGGCCGCCTTCGACGCGCGGCAGGCGGCGACCGCCGGCGGGTCCGGTACCTGATGCTGAACCGCCACGCCAGGACGCTGTTCACGCGGATCCTCACGCCGCTGGCGAGGTTCCTGCTGGACCGCGGGGTCACGGCGGACGCCGTCACGATCGCCGGCACCCTGGGCGTGGTCCTCGGTGCCCTGGTGCTGTACCCGGCCGGGGAGCTGTTCTGGGGCACGGTCGTGATCACCCTGTTCATCTTCTCGGACGTCCTGGACGGCGTGATGGCCCGGCTGGCCGGAAGCCCGGGGGCCTGGGGGAGCTTCCTCGACTCGACGCTGGACCGCGTGCAGGACGCCGCGGTGTTCCTGGGCCTGATGCTCTGGTTCTTCGGACCGGGCGACCTCGCGCCGGCCGGCACCGCCGCGGCGGCGTGCCTGATCCTCGGCCAGCTGGTCTCCTACGTCCGGGCCAAGGCCGAGTCGCTGGGGTTCGACGCGAACACGGGGATCGCCGAACGCGCCGAGCGCCTCGTGGTCACCCTGGTCTTCGCGGGGCTGACGGGCCTCGACCTGGAGCCCTGGGTCCTGACCGGGGCTCTCGTCCTGCTCGCCGCGGCCTCGGCCGTCACGGTCGGGCAGCGGGTGGCCGCGGTCTACCGCCAGGCAGGGGGGCGTGGCGCCTCGGACCGTGCGGCACAATGGGGGCATGAATGAGGCCATCAAGGACACCAACGAACCTCTCACCGAGCGTCCCCTGAACCTCCCCGAGTACTTCCTGCTGCTGTGCCTCGATGACGAGAAGGGCCGGCTGCTGCTGGACGGCCCGACCGTCGGCCTCGGACTGGCCGGCGCCGCGCTGGCCGACCTGGCCCGCCGCGGCCGCCTGAAGGTCACCCAGACGACCGTGCAGAGCATCGACCGGCCGGAACAGGTCTTCACCGGCGACCCCAACCCTCCGGCCTGGGCGCACACCACGGACCTGGAGTGGCCCCTCGAGCAGGTCTGGGACATCATCCGGGCCTTCACCCGGCACCGTGATGCCGAGCAGTGGATCAACCGCTTCTCCCGCCAGTCCCTGCGGGACGCCGTGGCCGCCTCGCTGGTCAAGCGCGGGATCCTGGAGGAGGACGAGAGCATCGTGCTCTGGGTGTTCCACCGCACCCGCTACGTGGAGAAGGACCACCACTTCGAGAAGGAGCTCAAGAACACCCTCCGGTCCGTCCTGCGCGGGACACAGCCCGCCGACGACGTCACCTGGCCGCTGATCTCCCTGATGCGCAGCACGCGCCTGCTGCACCGGCTGTTCCCCGACTCGGACAAGGAACACATCCGGGCCGCCGCCCTCACGCCGGTGGGCAGCCCCGGCACCACGAATTCCGTGTCCGAGGTGCTCCAGGCCACCGAGAACGCGATCGCCGAGGCGCTCACGGCGACCACGGGCGGTGCCTCCGCCCTGGATTGACGGTCCTGCGCGCGGCCTCAGCGCGGCGCCGCGATCCTCGCCACCACCGCTGACGTCACCGCCACCAGGTCCCGTGGCACGAGCCTCACCTCCAGGCCCCGCTGCCCGGCGGAGACGTGCATCCGGGGCAGGTCGAGGGCGGAGGAGTCGACGACGGTCGGGACCGGGTTCCTCTGGCCCACCGGGGAGATGCCGCCCACCACGTAGCCGGTGCGGCGCTCCGCGAGGGCCGGATCGGCCAGGGCCACCTTCTTGACCCCCAGCGCGAGGGCGACGGCGCGCAGGTCCAGGGAACCGGAGACGGGAACGACGGCGGCCGCGAGCGAGCCGTCCGGGAGCTGGACCATCAGGGTCTTGAACACCTCCGCAGGCTCGAGCCCCAGCGCCGCGGCGGCCTCGGCTCCGTACCCTGACCGCGGCGACACCGCGGACTCGAAGCCCATCACCTCGTGGTCGACGCCGGCCCGCTCCAGGACGCGCAGGGCCGGCGTCGCCGCCGACCGGGACGGCCGTCCGCTCACCCCGCCGACTGGCCGGCGAGCTGGTCGGCGATGTTGCGCTTGATCCGGCCCAGCATGGCGGACATGCCGCGCAACCGCAGCGGGGTCAGGGCCTTCTGCAGGCCCAGCCGGGAGGAGAGGTCCTCCGGGATGGCCAGGACGGTCGCGGCGGTCAGGCCGTCGAGTCCCTGGGCGAGCACCGAGGCGAAGCCGCGCGAGGTCGGCGCCTCCGGTGGTGCGGAGATGAACAGGCGGACGATCGAGTCCGGCGACGCCGAGCCGGCACCGGGGGACTGCGCCTCCCGGTCCTGCGTGTCCTGGAGCTCGACGGCGAGGAAGAGGGGGGACTGGCACTCGATGACCTGTTCCATCTCGTCCTCGTGCCCGGCGTAGCGCTCCGGCAGCGCGGGGAGCTCATCGGAGAACTCGAGCAGCAGCTCCAGCTTCTCCGGGTCCGGCACCGACTGGAAGTCCTCGATGATCCCCCGGAGCGTCTCGGGGAGCGCCGTGGTGGTCATCGCGGCAGCTCGCCGCGGTCCTCGCCGACCGCGATGGGCAGGCGTACGGAGTTGCCCCACTCGGTCCACGAGCCGTCGTAGTTGCGGACCTTCTCGTAGCCGAGCAGGTGGCGCAGCACGAACCAGGTGTGCGAGGACCGCTCGCCGATGCGGCAGTACGCCACCACGTCGTCGGACTCGCCGAGGCCGGCGTCCTGCGCGTAGATCTGCTCCAGCTCCTCGCGGGACTTGAAGGTCCCGTCCTCGTTGGCGGCCCTCGCCCACGGCACGGAGGCCGCGGTGGGGATGTGCCCGCCGCGCAGGGTCCCCTCCTGCGGGTAGCCCTCCATGTGGGTGGTCTCACCGGTGTACTCCAGCGGGGAGCGGACGTCGATCAGGGGCTTGCCGAAGTGGCCCAGGACGTCCTCGCGCGAGGCCCGCTCGGTGGTGTCGTCGCGCTCGGTGACCGGGTACTCGGCCGGCGAGACCTGCGGGACGTCCCGGGTGGTCTCGCGGCCCTCGGCGATCCACTTGTCCCGGCCGCCGTTCATCAGGCGGGTGTCCGGGTGGCCGTAGAGGGTGAACACCCACAGGGCGTAGGCCGCCCACCAGTTGGACTTGTCCCCGTAGAAGACCACGGTGGTGTCCCGGGTGATCCCCTTGGACCCGACCACGCGGGCGAACTCCTCCGGGCCGATGAAGTCGCGCGTCACCGGGTCGTTGAGCTCGGTGTGCCAGTCGATCTTCAGGGCACCGGGGATGTGTCCCGTGCTGTAGAGCAGCGTGTCCTCGTTGGACTCCAGGACCACGACGTTCTCGTCCTGGAGGTGATCGGCGACCCACTGGGTGGACACGAGCTTGTCCGGGTGCGCGTATCCGCTGAACTCGTCAACGCCTGCGGTGTCTGCGGTGGTCGTCATCCTCGGCAGTGCCTTTCGCTTCGCGGGTCCCCGCGGGAAGGTGCTGCGGGGCGGTGACCGTCACGGGCCGTGTCCACCCTATCGGTGGGGGACGCCGGTCGCCGGTGGACGGCCATCGGTGTTCACATTACGCCACAATATCGCGTGGTAATTGGACAGGGTGCCGGCAGGTGCTCCGAGCCCGCGCGCGTGGCCCGGGGCAGCGGGCGCGCACCGGTAGAGTTGCCCTGTCCTCACCCCCCTCACGCCTCTCTACACCGCCAGGACGGAGCCGCTCGTGGCCGAGATCGTTCACCTCGCCGACCGCACCCCGCAGGTGTCCGCAGAGGACCTACTGGCCGGATTCCACCCGTCCTACCGCTTCGGCGAGGTCTCCTTCGACACCTACATCCCCGACCCGACGCACCCCTCGCAGGCCGAGGCCGTGCATCGGCTGCGGGACTTCGCGGCTTCCATCAACGGCCGGGGCGGTGGCGCCGAGTCCGGGGGCGGTGGGTTCCTGGGCCTGTTCAAGGGGCGGGACAAGCGCTCGGGGAACGGCCGCGGCGGGCGCGGGGGCAACGGCGCGTCGGCCACCGGCATCTACCTCGACGGCGGCTTCGGGGTCGGCAAGACCCACCTGCTGGCCTCGCTGTGGCACGCGGCCCCGGGGCGGAAGGCGTTCGGCACGTTCGTCGAGTACACCAACCTCGTGGGCGCCCTGTCCTTCCGCAAGACCGTGGACGTGCTCAAGGAGTACACCCTGGTCTGCATCGACGAGTTCGAGCTCGACGACCCGGGCGACACCGTCCTGATGTCCCGGCTGATGCGGGAACTCGCCGACGCGGGCGTGCGGCTCGTGGCGACCTCCAACACGCTGCCCGGGTCGCTGGGGGAGGGCCGCTTCGCCGCGCAGGACTTCAAGCGCGAGATCCAGGTGCTCGCCGAGCAGTTCGACGTGATCCGCATCGACGGCGAGGACTACCGCCACCGCGGGCTGGCCGCGGCGCCCGAGCCGCTGGCCGACGACGCGCTGATGGAGATCGTCGGGGAGCGGTTCCCCCAGGCCGGGGTCGTGTCCCAGGACGACTTCTCCGCCCTCACCGCGAACCTGTCCCGGGTGCACCCGAGCCGGTATCGCGCGCTGGTGGAGGACATCGACGTGATGGTGCTGCACGGGGTGGAGACCATCACGGAACAGGCGATGGCTCTGCGCTTCGTCGTGCTGGCAGACCGCCTCTACGACAAGGACGTGCCCGTCATCGCCTCCGGGGTGCCGTTCGACCGGTTGTTCACGGAGGAGATGATGAACGGCGGTTACCTGAAGAAGTACTTCCGCACGGTGTCCCGCATGACCGCACTGGTCCGTGAGGGGCAGATGGGCGAGACGGGCCTGTAACGCCCCCGGGCCCGGCCGGTCCGCCGGCTGGGCCCGCGGCGACCGCACCCGCCTCGCGGGACACCAAGGACAGCGGGGACAGTGGGGACAGCAGAAAGGCCCTCCCGGTCGGGAGGGCCTTTCTCGAGGGAGCGGATGACGAGATTCGAACTCGCGACCTCCACCTTGGCAAGGTGGCGCTCTAGCCAACTGAGCTACATCCGCGTGGCCGGTCTGCCCCGGGGGGCGTTCCGTCCGTGCGCGATACTGGGATCGAACCAGTGACCTCTTCCGTGTCAGGGAAGCGCGCTACCGC